>JAYRNY010000502.1:0-1986 GCA_041911975.1 bacterium
GAAGCAAAATATTTCAACGTGAAGCGCCAGGAAACCGTCACGAAGAAAAACGCTCCTGAGTCGAGTACCTCAAGATAGTTCTTCTATGCCGCGGTGCTCATCGCCTTTTTACCTGCTCTCAGGTCTTCAAGTAAGCGTCTGCCCACTCCAATGAACATGCTGCCTTGCTCGGGACTTCTTTTCAGACCGAAATCCGCCACTTGCAACGCCCAGTAACTCATATAATTGTCTCTTTGCGGGATTCCGGAGATGGCGGCAAGCTTACTGTGCATCATCTGCAGCAGCCAGGGATCCGCCTTGTAGCCGATTTCGGCTTCGGATACATACGAGTCATAGAGCAACCGGGAAAGATCGATGCCCCGGTCACCCTTGCCAGCACCTTCCCAGTCGACGTAAGCGCTCAGTCTTCCTTTTCTGTCCACAAGTGCATTGTAGTGTTGGAAGTCCCCATGAACGATGTCGTTAGCCGTCGGGTTCAAAAAGCGGTTGGGCGCCACCATTGATTGCACATCCTCTACAAACGATCTGCCTTCCTCTCCGGACGCGGCGATGTTTTTCTGCCAGCCTTTTGAATCTTTATAGAGCGCACCCATTACTTCTTCTGACCAGTTCATCCCACCCTTCAAGGCCTTTCCCGCAGCCTGGTCGTTCAGGAGCATCATCTTCGTACTCAGCCGCTGGGTGGGGGCGGGGGCTGGAATTCCCGGTAAGAATTCTTGCGTATACCAGCTGCCCTTGTCCTGAACATAGCCAATCTTCCGAAACTGCGGAGTTCGGGCGATGGCAGTGTTTACCGCGCTGGCTGAGTCTGCGGCAAGTTGCAACTGGGTGCGGACGTCGTCGTTTGACACGTATTTGAATATCTGATTCTCGCCGTCTACATCGCGAGCCAGCCAGGCTCCGTGCGTTCCGCGCTTCATCTTTCCGACCAGCGACAAGCTCGTCTCTCCGTCGATCAGACTCTTTGCCCAGGCTGTTTCACCGGCATTGCCTTCGACGACTTCCGGAAGTTCCAGGTTGAGCTTGCCGGCATTATTGCGTGCATACACAGGCTGTGCATGCCATACTCGACCGATTGCTGACGAGCTGCAGAGTTCTTGCATGAATTTTGTCCCGGCAGTCTCAAGCTCCAATACAGTCTTTGGATTGGCGACGGGTGCAGCGTAATCAGCGGCGGTAATAACGGCTCGCAGCAAAACACACCTTGCCGCTTCGGGCGGCTGGGAAAATTCATAAATTCGAGAGGAAGATGTACCTGAGAGGTTATATATGAACCTGTGGGCTTTTGCACTGGGGAAACTACGCCGGTCCGACAATTTCCCGGCTTCCAAGACTCGAGAATCACGAGTTATACCTATGAGCCCGACCCATACTGCATTTCACCCGGCTATGGACCGATGATTATGGCTGAAACCCCGCCTGGGTGATGCTCTTACCTTCCAGTTAATCTGATTTTGTATCCCCTACCCCGTACATGTTTATAAGAAAGGGGGCATTCTTGGTTTGAAAAATCGGGGGAGAATGATAACGGGTCCTCCTGCGGGCAGGAATTCTCCGGCGGGACTCACTTAGTCAAAATTATGACTGTCGAACTTGCAACTAAGTTGTGAGAGCACCGTGCGTGGTGCTCCGGCGCCGCCTATTCCAATTTGTCTGGCGCTATTCGATCGGTGGAGTGTGATTCAATCGCGGTGCCAAAATGAAATTAAACAGCATTGAAGACGTCGAAAGATTCCTGACCATTCAAGAGCAAGCTCTGGGCTCGAATAGTCCGGAAGTTGCGATAACGCTGCAGCGTTTGGGCGCTCTTTATCTTGATGGTGGCGATCTGATCAAAGCGGAATCTATTTACGAGCGCGCCCTCGGTATTTTAGAAGTTGCTGCCGCCCCTCATCGCGCAGGAGCTTCAGCTGTTGGTGAGAAACTGTACGAGATCAGTCTGAAGAAAAGAGAGAAAGAAGCGCAGGCTGCACGCCGGGGCGGCAC
>JAYRNY010000503.1:0-3403 GCA_041911975.1 bacterium
CCCTCGCCTTTCGCGGGCGTCCTTCGCTTGTCCGTCGATATCTTAAGAGTGCATGCAATGCGCCCCTGCGTCCTTTGTCGACAATTTTATGTCGCCAAATTGAACTTTTTTGCTCTTCGAGACGTTTTCTAATAGTAGGGGCTTTCGAGCCTGCGAACTTTCAACATGAAGGAGGTGAGAATGCTTACACCCCCTGTATTCTTGCTGCTTTTGGGCGTCGAGGCGGTGGCTGGAGCGCTTGCTGCAGCCACAGGGCTTCCTGTGGCTCTGGTTTGTTTTCCTTCTGCAATCGGCTTTATAGCATGCGCAGATCGAAGCTCGCTTTTATGGCAGTCGCAATCGGCTCCTGCAGGCGAGGGCGAAGAGAAACGGAAGCGCATAGCGCTCCTCTTGATGTTTGTTGCTGCGGTCGCACCGGCGCTGGCTTTCATTTATACGGAACTCCGCCTTCCTCATGTTTCGGAAAATGACCTGGCAAAACTAGCCGGGCGTGTCGTTTTTCTTGAAGCGACTGTGGACAATGCCTTGCCTGAGAAGACCGGTAAGTATGCGCGCTTTGTTTGTTCTGCTCACAACGCCCGCCAGAGAAATCGCAAGCGTTCGTTTCTTCAAAAGTGCCAAGGTTCGACTCTGCTGTTCATCCCCAGTCACGCTCCCGTTGTGGATGAATTGGCTCAAGGAGCACATTTGAGTTGCCTTTGCCGTGTCGCTTCCATTGACGAACTCGATAAGCAAGGCAAGCACGGATACGCTACTTATTTGAAACGTCTCGGTGTGACGAGTCTTTGCTACCTGTGCGGCGAGAAAGCTTTTGTCGATAGAGAGGAGGACGCCAGGGCGCCAGCCGAGGCTATTTCCGCATCCGTCGGCCGGACGGTTGAGTCTGCCCGGTTACGGCTGATTGCAGCACATACCGACAATCTCGGCAAGAAAATCGGTTCTCTTCTATCGGCGATGGTCCTGGGCGAGAAGGCGGTGGGACTTGATGCAGAGCTTCTTTCATCTTTTCGAAACGTGGGTTTGTCGCACATACTTGCTGCATCCGGTTTCAATCTTACCGTGGTCACATTTTCCACTCGTTGGGCTTGCCGCCTGCTTTGCATATCGGCACTGCCGAGCAATTGTTTGAGTTTTTTGATGATGATAGTCTTTGTGCTTTTTGCTGGAAACAGTTCCTCAGTTGTAAGAGCAGCACTAATGTGCGCTCTCGCAATTGCCTGCCGCACTCTGTCACGGCGAGTCGACATCACCGGCTTGCTTGGTGCGGCCCTGGTGATGAGTATTTTGATCGATCCACTCTCGGTAGCCGATCCCGGATATCAACTTTCCTATGTGGCTGTATCGGGAATAATTTTTGTTGTCGCTCCTCTGGCATCTCGCCTCGAAGCGATTGTTGAAAGACACTGGCTGCGCTGGACCCTCGTCTGCATTGCGACTGTCATGGTCGCACAGGCTTGTGTACTGCCTTTGCAAGTTTTCTATTTTAGACAGATCGGGCTGCTTTTTCTACCCGCCAACCTGCTTGCGTCGCTGGTTGTGACACCAATTACGGTGGCAGGCTTTGCTTCCTCCTTGATGGTTCTTTTATGTCCACAGGACACGGTGCTGTCTGGTCCCCTTCAGCCTCTTCTATTTCTGGCTGCCGGACTCGATTGGCTGGCGGCGATTCCGTTGAATGTACTTGTCTTTGCGGTGTCCTACTTATCCAGCGTTCCATTTGCAGTTCTTACAGTTCCACCAATTTCGGGCTGGCAGGTATTGCTCTATTACCTGATACTGATTCTTCTGTTTTACCTTTTGCTCGGGAAGTTGCCCGTGATGCATGCTGTTAAAAGGTATCCAGAGCCGCTCTCGCCAGCTTCTCTGGATGCTTAAGATGTTATTCGACAGGATCGAAGGGGCGTGTCATCTTGAATTCTAGGGTTGAAAGCTACTATCCATCGTACTTCTGGGAGAAGACTTCATGATTTCTCGGTGCGTGGAAAAGGGAAGGTCCATCCGACCATCCGGCTGAAAATCTGATTGTGCCTCCGTCTATTCGCCAAGAAAGCTGTCCAGCATGTTCATGCGCCCGAAGAAGATGTCCGAAGATTGTTTCACTTTTGTCCATCCGTTCAGGGGAGGAAGACTTTTTTCGTCGAGTGTCTCCAGACTCACGTTGACTGTGGACAAGAGCTGGTGCGGAATGCCGACGTTGTAGACGGTCACCTTTTTGAAGGGGACTCCGCCAAGAGCGGGTACGTGTTCCATCTTTTTGAGCAGCTCCGACAAAGCTGTTGTCACCAGCGGTGAACTCAAGGTCGCGAAGCGAGAATTGACGATCGTCGTGCCCTTTCTTTTCATCATGTATGACATGCTGTGGTCATAGGTGCCGATTCGTGAGGTGTATTGGAATTCGGTCACTGTCTGTCCGGACACTGTCATCTTTGCCACCGGCTTCCAGTATTTTGGGCTTTCGTCCACATCAGCAACTGTATCCAGTGTGGATGACAGACCATATTCGAATTTATCCAGCGGCAAAAGGCAATAGTACTTCTTTTGAGTGTTCATAAGGAGAGCGACTGGCTGTCCCGGTTTGCCTCCATCAGGTCTGGGCTGATTCTTTTTACTTCGATCTTCTTGATAGAGGTAGATTACGCAGTCGAGCTTTTTGAGCCGCATGATTGAAAGATGCGGAGACGCAGTTAGATCAATCGGTCCGAGCACATGGTGAACCTGCAGAAGGTGCAAGTAAGTGACTTTCCTGGCGCACCAGGCGGGTGCGCATACATAGGAAGAAAGAACTATTAGAGCTAAGTACGAGCATGCCCATGCATGCCAGTGGGCGGATGATTTCATCTTGATATGTTCGCTGGTTCCCAGCTATTAAGCTTTGCAGATATTCTCGATTGTGTCATTATTGACCGAAAGGTAAGCAGACAGGCAGGTAGTTAATGTTCATGAGTCAACATGAAAGGCTTTGCGCTGTGCAGAAAGAAAGCTATTTGCGTTTGCAAAATTTGAGAGTCTCAGTCAGCCAGTGCTTTTGCGCTGCCGTATTCTCGATTTTTCTGCAGCCTGCAGCATTGTCGTCGGAGCTTCTGAACAAGGGCATTGCCGCGTTCAATTCAGGCGATTATGTTCAAGCTGTGCAGTTGCTGCGTGAGGCGAAAAAACGTGACTTTGAGAATGCCAGTTTGCACTACTACCTGGGCAATGCTCTGGTCAAATTGAGGAGAAACCAGGAAGCTATACAAGAGTTTAAAGTGGCGCTGGATCTCAATCCGGAGGGTAAGGTTGCCGAATACTGCAGAGCTTCTTTGAACGTGCTTGTTCCGGCGCCTGTAAAACCAGTTCAGGCAAAGGAAAACGTAAGCGCTCCGCCTAAGGTTGAAAAGATTCAGCAGCCCAGCTCGCAGCAGCC
>JAYRNY010000504.1:0-2431 GCA_041911975.1 bacterium
CATACGGATTGGAGAGATCAAAGGTGATCGCCGGTGCATCAGAGACCGCTTTACCAGCCGCCAATGCTGCACCTTTAACAGCGAGATTCAATTCTTCTGTGTACGAGCTGAAAAGGACGAGAGCTGCAAGACCAGCAGAGCCAATCGCGTAGCCTTTGGTTACAGCTTTTGTGGTGTTACCGACAGCATCAAGAGGATCGGTGATTTCGCGAACTTCTTTGGGAAGCTCGGACATTTCTGCGATACCACCGGCGTTGTCCGTGATTGGACCGTAAGAGTCGATGGCAACAATGATGCCTGCCATGGAAAGCATGGACATGGCTGCCAGAGCAACACCAAAGACACCGCAAAGGGCGAACGAAACAATGATACCGATAACGATCGCGATAACAGGAAATGCAGTCGCTTTCAATGAAACGGCAAGTCCGGCAATGATGTTAGTCGCGCTGCCAGTTTCAGACGCTTTGGCTATGTACTTGACCGGATGGAACGAGGTGGAGGTGTAATACTCGGTGATAACTACGATGGCTCCAGTGACGACCAGACCGACCATGGCAGCGGACCAGAGGCTGAGTTGCGAGTACTGGAGCCCGGCCATGTATTTGTCGGTGACGAACCAGAAGGCGATAGCAGCAAGAATTCCAGACCAGACGAGCCCGTTGTAGAGCGCGCCCATGATGTTGTTCTTCTTGCCGAGACGAACGAAGAAGCATCCAATAATTGAAGTTATGATGGAGGCACCGCCGAGAATGAGCGGGTAATAGAGAATTTCTCCTCTGCCCGCGGCAATTTGTTCTTTGAATTGCTGAGAAGCCAGAAGCATGGTGGCGACGGCGGTAACAGCGTAGGTTTCAAAAAGGTCGGCTGCCATTCCGGCGCAATCGCCTACGTTGTCGCCTACGTTGTCGGCGATTACAGCGGGGTTGCGCGGGTCGTCTTCCGGAATACCGGCTTCAACTTTTCCTACAAGGTCAGCGCCGACGTCGGCTGCCTTAGTGTAGATGCCACCACCCAGACGGGCAAACACTGAAACGAGACTGGCTCCGAATCCAAGTCCTACAAGAGCATTGACGTTCTTCGTGACCATGTAGAAGCCGGCGACGCCAATAAGACCGAGACCGACCACCAGCATGCCGGTGACTGAGCCGCCCTTGAAGGCAACATCAAGTGCTTTGGCCAATCCGCCTCGAGCCGCCTCGGCTGTACGCACATTGGCTTTGACCGACACTTTCATGCCGAAGATTCCAGCCAGTGAGCTCAAGGTCGCGCCTACCGCAAAACCTGCAGCAGTAACCCAACCGTCCTTCGGCAGAAGTGAGCCGAGCAGAATGGCAAGACCGACACCGACAAGAGCGACTGAGGTGTACTGGCGTTTCATGAACGCGTTGGCACCCTGCTCGATTGCAGCAGCAATCTCCTGCATCCTTTCGTTACCGGGGCTGAGACCGAGTACGTAACTTCCAACGACAATCACATAAAGAATTGCCGCTGCGCCACATCCTAGGACCGCGAGCAGGTTGACATCCATTTTGGAAAACTCCCTTCGAACTAGACTTGTTTGTAGAAAACGCGCTGAACCGTGAAATAAAGTCCGACTTTAGCTGGAACGTTCAGTTTTTTGCAGTTTCAGAAACATCAGATCTTGGCAACAGATTTTGTTGGTGAGATTCTCATCCTGACCGGCAATTCGCTGGGGGTGAGAAATAAAGCGATTGCACTCGAAACTACGGAATTCAATTTATCAGGTTAGACGCAAACCACAGCCCACATGAGGAAAGCTCAATTTTATTTGTGCCTCACATGTGGTGGCACACCGATATCAAGCGAATATAGAACGGCAAGAATTCCTCCTTCCAGCAAAAATTTTCCATTTGACTAGCCACTCGATTTGCCGGGCTGTCTCTATCTGCTTGACGGCGTGTTATTATGGCCACGCGGTCAATGGTTAAGGTGGTCTCATGTCCTGGAAAACTGGTGCTCATGCCTGTTTCCTGATGCTCTCCGCCTCACTTACCATCGCATGCCCAACCGCGCATGCTGAAAATCTCACGGCGCCAGGCCGGTCCAACCAAGTGCTGGTCGATCGAGTGATTTCAGTGTCGCCGGATCTCGACCGTGGCTCCATAACTATCACAACCAATTCGAAAACTCCTGTTTCGGCACCGCTCATTCAGTACCTGCCGGGTCCGGAAGGAAAGACTCTGATGGTGGCGGACTTCGAGGGCGTCAATTATCAGCTGGCCACGCATCTATTGAAACCCGAAAATTTGGCGCCTGATGCCTGGCGGCAAAGCGGCATTCAAGAGATTCGCATCGGGCAGTTCAGCAGCCAACCGCCGACCATGCGCATTTCCATTGGCGCCTTCAACGCCCGCGCTTTTCGCACTCTGGCATTTCACGCCCGTCCGGGCGCACTCATATTGAAGTGGAC
>JAYRNY010000505.1:0-6537 GCA_041911975.1 bacterium
AAGCCGATAGACGCCCAGGCTTCCAATTGCAGCTTTCTGGAATACATGCCTTGAGAACGCAAGTTGCGTTCCTCGAAAGGCTGCGCCAGAAATGTGAAGCGATCAGCAAAGGCCAGGCGCCCGGAAGGGACATCGATGACGACCCGAAACGGCATTTGCACTCCGTCAGGGCATGGGCAGGGGCTCTTGGCCTTCAGGACTTTGCCGGAGAGCTGAAAGTCAAGCGATTCACCACATTCGCAACAGCGCATGCTGGTCGGCACCGCAGCCGTGCGCAGCCCCGCAATCGCCAGACCGATCAGGACGCCGTCGCGATAAGCTGCCGACTGCAGGCGTTCCAGCACTTCACATTGATGATACGCGGAAATCGGGTTGTTCGTGCCGATGCGGCGCAGTTCGAAGCTGTGCCCGTTCAAGTCGATCGAAAATTCGCCGGACTGGATCATCTGTTCCAGTGTGTTGTCCATTTCAGTCACATCCTTTCGATGTTCGATTGAGTTTCTGGTTTCCAGCCATTGCGAAGACGACCGGTTTGACACACAAGGAAGAAACGCAGCAAATGTCTTACACCTGCCAGGTAGCAAACATTCTTGCCTGGGGGCGCAATTTGCTTACTGGCGGACGGTGGAGACCCGACCGCGCTCGAAGATGCCGAAGTGCCCGATGGCCGAACCAAAAGACAGAGGCAGAGCGGCAAGAGCCTCGGGGCTGGCCGAGCGCATCGAGAAGCTGCCACTGTCTCCGGTGGCAGAGAAGAAGACTGGAGCGCCGGCCTTCTTCACATGGCGGCTGTCCACCATGGCCACTCGCGCTCTCATAACAATCGCCGCTCCCTCCACCGGAGAGGCCGGCGCATCCAGAGACGTGTACACCACTTCGAATTCACGCTTTGTGCGTTGCATAAGGTTAACCATTTCCTTTCAGATCTAGATTGAGTTGTGATTCATGGCCGCTTCGCGGACTGGCTTGCAGTGCGCATGCGCATTGCTTTAGGCGGTTCTATTGAAAAAAACCGGATTCACCTTGACCAACAGACTGCCCACACCACCAGGATAAGTCTCGCCCCAGACGAGAAGCCCTTCTTGCCTGGCGTATTGCGTCTCGGCACCGCTCAATTTATCGGCGAGTCCGTTCTGCAACTTAGCGAGAACTGCCTTGCCTTGAGGGTCTCGCCGAATGCGATTGCGCAGAAGAAAGATCCCATCCTGCACGTCGGTAGTGCGCGCAGGCAAGCAATTGCAGCAGACAAGAGCAGCAGCGGCCATCATGATGAACCAGTACTCGTTGACCGACAGATAATCGATCATATCTACTGCCCCGGGTTCAAAGAACTCGTTCAAATCCTGGCGAAACTGAGGCTCGAACGAATCAAACACCTCCGGGCTGTTCATCTGTGGAATTGCCAGATTACGCACGGCGCCGTGAGGGGCGATGCGCATGGACAGCTTGCTAAGAAAGGCGCTCAAATGCGACGACGTCATACTAGTTTTAAACCTCCTGACTTTCAGCAACCTGACTGACTCAGGTATTCAGCGGCCAAGATGCGATATCGCTGGGCCTTCTTCGTGCAAACGATGGACATAAGGCTATACAGTTCACAGGTCTCACGAGTGAACACTCCATACTCCAGCCTGTACGGCTGATCCGGCTTTCTGAGATTACTTTTGTCGATTCCTGCCTGCAAGATCTTGTCTGCGCTGCTGACCTGGTCGGACAGGATCAAGCAGGCAGCCAGTTGGCAGTAGCAGGAAATCAAGTTATTGAGATCATCTTTTGCTGCCCTTTCGGCATGCCGTAACGCGCGCCAACCGTAGTTGACGGCGCTGTCGAGATGTTCTGCGAGCAAACACATTGTCACCAACAAGGTCATGTGCTCGATGAGCAATTCCCGCTCTTGCTTCTCCTCCCAGAAGCTGAAAGCCTGCTCGTAGTGAATTCTGGCCCTCTGGCTGCGATAAGCCAGAGTTAAATCCTGGTCGCGCCAGATGGCATGCGCCATGAAAACATGGAGAGCAGCCAACGAAGAATAGTTTTCATCGGTCTGCGGCAGGCTGCTAAAAGCCAGGGAAAACATGCCTTGTGCTCGATCGTACTGCCTGAGCTCAAAGTGAACTATCCCTGAGATGATTGCGGCATTGGCCGGCTCCTTGTGCATAGCTCCGGTCAGCTGACTGGTCTGTACGGAGAGTGAAAATTGCTCCAGTTTCACACATCTGGCCCGGGATAAAGACTGAAGCGAAAACTCGGCTCCATGATTGGACTTCACGATTGCTCCTTGATGCCTCTATTCAGGCAAAGTCCGGGAAGTTCCCGGCTCTAGCGAGCGCCACGGTTTTGGAAGTCTGGCCATGCCTTATTCCGAAAGGCGGGTCGGCTTTCCGCATTGAGAGAACCGAAAACTGATGGACGCAGCGCAATTGCATACTACGGCCCAGTCAGTACCGCCCATGTCGCTCAGTATGCCAAGAATGCCCGCTTGCGTCTTCACTCTGCCGTTCAGGCGCTGCAAGTCGGCGTCCATGCCGTATGACTCCACCCATCCTTTCACTTTGAGGCGAAGTCCATAGAGATCTTCCAGCGTTAACAAAGCCACCATCAAATCAGAACTGTCGCGCGCAAATTCGATCAGCGCCTCCACCTGACGCACCTTGAATTCAAATGCCAGCTCGGCACTATACTCAGCCAGCCCCTCCAACATGTCGCTGCCGCAGCTACCGAGGCGACCGCTTCCAGCCGAAGCACCACCGGCAAGGCGCTCACGCAAGAGCGCCTGTTGGCGGCGCGCTTGCAAGGTATACCGTTCCAGCATCATCAGTCTCTGCACTGCAAGAGCATCAGTCGCGCTTTGTACTGACATGTGTTTCTCCCGAATCCGAATACGGAGGTGTTCGAGCAGTTGATGTGTTAGCGCTCAGGAGTTCTGAACGCTACTCGAGCTTCTCAGTTACGCATCTTGCTGCCTGCTGCAGAAATGCGCTCTGCCAAGAAGCCGTTCTTCACTTGCCGCGCCGACTCGATCATTTGCCTTGCGGTGTTGGCGGTCGAGCGCAAGAAACAGTGGTAGAAAAGCCGCCCATGCCGCGCCACGACAATCTCCAGCTCGCCGGCCAGATGGCCGGCATCGACTTCCAGTGCGACAAGCAAGAATGCAGAATTCTGAAAGTCCCGGCTTCCACGCTCGAGGGCTTCCAACGAGACCGCGCCTTTCAGTTCTGAAAACGCCCTCTGCTCCTGACCGACCAGCGGTCCCAGCCGTTTGAAACAGCCGCGTCGGCAAGCCAGTCTGTCCATGCCTTCCCAGATGCGTTCGCGCTCTTTGAGCCCTGTTTCTCTGATATCGATAAACTTCGGCCTGACCACGATCATCGTGAAGGCAGCCAGAGCCACCGCCAAAATCCAAAGAAAAATCAACACAGCGATTTGTTCCATAGAGAAAACTCCTGACTCACTTTCGGTGAGCAACTTCGATTTCTGTCAGACGAGCCGGCAAGCACTTATGCCGGACCGCATTCAGTACAGCAAGCGCGAAAGAGCAAGCAACGCCGAGAATTTTCACGGCAAGCTGCATCAGGCGGGGTGAGGTGGGAAGGAGAAGAGAGGTTATCAATTCCTTGGTGAAGTGGTTTGCAGATCGCATTCGCGAACAGGCGATCGCGCCTCGTCGAAGAGTCTCGCTTTCCCGTCTTTCTTCTCGACAGTAATTACTGCCGACAAACTCTGCGTGTAAAAGGTACAGGGCTGCTTAGAACGGGATCTTTCGCTTAGACGAGGAAAGGTAAAGTAGATCTTCATCCTATGAATTACACGCCGTTACAACAATGCAAAAGTCCTGACTTAATGTCGGCAAAGCCCCAACCTGCCTAGTATCGGTCAAAGCGGCCAGGTGTTCAGTCTGCAAACCGGTATGCAATTTTTGTCGTTTCTAAAACCGAAATTGATACTGTCTGTGGTGTCAATTTCAAATAATTTTCAATCGAAAAGCAGCGAAAATTCGTGGACAATTTTCCCAATTTTCTGGGGGCCGCTTTCATGTAGCGCAACCCGGCGCGGCCACGCCAGCTTAACGCCAGCTAACCTGGAAAGGGTGAGCTTCTTAGCGTCTCTTGGCAACTCGCGCGAGCCGCGCCAGGCTCGTGAGTATAGCGCTATAAGCTATCTCTTTTTAATGTTTATTAGGCTCTCGATTCTAGAGCCTCTGGGGCTTTACGTCACTTTATGACGCGTTGAGTTATCCCCTTGGAAACATATAGCTTGAGCTTGTCTCTAATTTTCATCCATGTCCGAAGACACGTAGCCACGACCTAATCAGTCAACACGAAGTTTCAATCGCGAATTCCTGGCGGCTTTGCGCCCGGCGAATTGAAACGTCCTCGGATGTGACCTCACTGCTTTCTGGAGAAATCCTTGGGTTACGAGCGACTTTCCGCCCCGCGGAGAGCCGCTTTTGCCGTGACCTGAATCTCGAATTCTCGGACACAGTCTACTCAAAGGAGCAACAATGAAAGAAGCTCTCAGACAGTGGTGGCGGCGAACTCAGAGCCAGCTAGCGCTCAGCCTCACGATGTGGGCGGCACGACGCCGTCTGCCCCGTGCGGTGAGAAACCGACCACTGAAGATTGCCCTTTCCATGGGCACTTTCAATCCCATTCACCTCTGGCACTTGCAAGTCGGCCAGTGCGCCTGGGATCAGTATGACCTGGACTTCACGCTCTTCATCCCCAACGGCGTTCCGCCGCACAAGGATGGCGTGGTCGACAAGGAGCTCAGGTATCAAATGGTTCTGGCGGCCATTCGCGGCAACCCGCGCTTCAAGGCAAGCCGTATCGAGCTGGATCGCGATGGCAAGTCCTTCACGGTCGAAACTCTGCGTGCTTTGAAGAAGCGCTACGGTGCCGGCGTGGAGCTGAACCTCATCATTGGCCTCGACAATCTGGAAGGCATCAAGCGCTGGCGCGAAGCTGACGACATCTTCAAGCTCGCCCGCATCCTTGTCGCCCCCAGAAACGCCGAGACCATCACCCGCGAAGAGATCGCAGCCGAGCTTCCGGCAGGAGCGAAGTTCGACATCATCGACTGCCCCAACTCAGACATCTCCTCGACCACGATCCGCAACTGGGTGAAGACTGGTCGGGCACGTTCGGCGGACTACGTGGTACCGAACGCGGTGCGCAAGATCATCACCCGGTATGGACTCTACCTCAAGTAGGGCGCCCTCCGGGACGGTCTTGCATCAATCGTTGCGCAACGGCGGCCTGAAGCTGCCATTGCGAAATCCTCTCTGTAACCGCCGAGCCGCAGACGAATGCGGGTCGGCAATTCGCATTTGCGAAAGGAGAAAGCATCCATGAAACCGTGTGTTTTGAATTCGACCGCGGTCGTCTCGATTCTCGATGACGATCTCTACAAGTTCAGCATGCAGAACGCGGTTCTCCGGCTCTACCCGGATGTCCGCGTCAAGTATCGGTTCACCGACCGCCGCGCCAAGGGCAACTGGACGCAGGAAGCTCTCCAGGCGCTCAAGCGCAAGATCAAGAACCTGCGCAAGCTGAAGCTCACTGCCGACGAGCGTGCCTGGTGCGAGGCGAACCTGAAGTGGTTCAACCGCGCCTACTGGGACTACCTGGCCAACTACCGCTTCGACCCGCGCGAAGTGACGGTGTGGGTGAAGGACGGCAAGCTCAACCTGGAGATTGAAGGGTTGTGGTGCCGCACCATCCTCTGGGAGGTCAAGCTGCTGGCTCTGATCAGCGAGACCTACTACGAGTACATCGACACCGACTGGTCGGATGACGGCCAGGACGAGAAGATGCTCGCCAAGTCCATCCGTCTGATGGACGAAAACGTGCTCTGGGGCGACTTCGGCACCCGCCGTCGCCGCAACTTCGCCGCTCAGGAGCGGGTGGTGCGCATCTGCAAGGGCAACAAGAACTTCACCGGTACCAGCAATGTGTACCTGGCGATGAAGCATGGCGTGAAGGCGCTCGGCACCATGGCCCACGAGTGGATCATGGGTCACGCGGCGCTCTTCTCCCTGCAGCACGCCAACAAGTTCGCTCTGGAAGCCTGGCAGAACGTCTACCAGGGCGCGCTCGGTACGGCTCTGCCGGACACGTACGGGACCGACGCGTTCCTGCGTGACTTCGGCAGCACCCTGGCTCGCCTCTTCGACTCGGTCCGTCACGACTCCGGTCCGTGGCAGGCTTGGGCGGAGAAGATGATCGCCCACTACAAGAGCCTGGGCATCGACTGGACCACAAAGCCGCTCGGCTTCACCGACGGCAACGACGTCGATTCCGCGATCGCCATCAACCGGTGGGTCAAGGGTGAGGGCGGCAAGTGCTGGTTCGGCATCGGCACCTCCATGTCGAACGACTTCGGTCCGGAAAGCCCGGCCGTGTCGATCGTCATCAAGCTGGTGGAAGTCATCGACACGACCGGCAAGGTCATCCAGGTCGTGAAGCTGTCGGACACTCCGGAGAAGGCCAGCGGCGATAAGGACGCCATCCGCGTTGCCAAATGGACCCACTTCGGCACTCC
>JAYRNY010000506.1:0-11143 GCA_041911975.1 bacterium
CCAGGGGCTTCGGCCAATCGCGCTCAAATCCTTCTGCTCTCCACTTTCTGGTAGCATCGATTCCTACTTTGCTGCCATAACCAAGAAGCGGGCAGGCGTGATCGAGAATATCCAAGGGGCCTTCGACGAACATCATGTCTCTTTTTGGATCTGTGTTCCCGAAAACGTGCAAGGCGACCTGCGAAAGGTTCTGAACATCAACGTCCTTGTCCAAAATAATGGCAAATTTGGTGAACATCAGCTGCCCCAGTCCCCATAAAGCGCTCATCACCTTTTTTGCATGGCCGGGAAAACGCTTGTCGATCGCGAGAATTACACAGTTGTGAAAAACACCTTCCCACGGCAGGTTCATATCCACGATTTCCGGGACAAGCATTTGCACCATTGGAAGAAATATACGCTCCGTGGCTTTTCCTAGATAACAGTCTTCTTGAGGTGGAATTCCCACTATAGTTGTTTGATATATAGGATTTTTCCTGTGCGTTATGGCTGTGACATGAAGCACGGGGAAGAGGCCGGCCAGACTGTAAAACCCGGTGTGATCTCCAAATGGACCCTCTTCTCTCAACTCAGCCTGTTCGACATAACCTTCTATAACTATTTCCGCATTAGCAGGTACTTCCAAGTCTATGGTTTTGCACTTGGTGAGTCGTACAGGACTTTGCCTCAGAAATCCAGCAAATAGAAGCTCATCTATATCCGGCGGCAGAGGAGCAGTGGCAGCGTAAGTCACGGCAGGGTCGGATCCGAGAACAATCGCCACTTCCAGTCGGTTGCTCACATTCTCTACTTCCTTTTTCTCGAAGAAAGTGCCGTAGTTGGGCGGCTCCGTACCGCGTGAAGCGTCCGTCCATTCGCCACGGGCATCCCGGCGGGATTCTTCGAAGTGCTTGGCACCGTCGTGGTGCTTGTGCCAGTGCATTCCGGTCAAATTGTTGCCGTACTTTTGTAGACGATAGACGCCCAGATTTCTGATTCCAGTCTTCGGGTCCCTTGTGATGACCACACCCAGGGTGACAAAAGCGCCGGCGTCTTCGGGCCAGCATTTGATAATGGGCAATTTGTCGAGCATTGGCTCGTTTGGATCGGTAATAACTACTTCCTGGCAGGGTGCAGGACCTGAGGTAAGTTTTGGAGGAAACTTGGCCACGTCCATGAGAGTGGGCAGGAGAGCCAGCTTCTCCAGAAAGTTTTCCGGCACTTTCGGCTTGATCAAATGGCGGATGCGGTCGGCGATGTCATCAAGGCTTTCTGTCTCCAGCGCCAGGCACATCCGTTTCATTGACCCGAAGGCATTGATCAAGACCGGGATGTCGTAGCCTTCTACGTTCGTAAAGAGCAGCGCTTTGTTGGAACCATCGGTGGCTTTGCTGACTCGGTCGGTGATTTCGGCAATTTCCAGGTCGGTGGAAACTTTGGCATCGATTCTTATCAGCTCCCCGTGCCGGTCTAGCTCTTCGATGAAAGCTCTTAGATCGTTGTATCCCATCGATTCATCTGCCTCTTTGACGTCCATTCTTGCCGGAAAAACGCTATTTTATCCGCAAAAACCACAAGGGACCGAAGAATACAGACTTACGTCGCATTTATTAATCGATTTGCCGCGCCATTTCGATAGCGAAGATATAAACAATAGATATCCAGACAGGCACCGCTGCATATGCAATCGGAATTTTTCAGGCCGCACAAATAGATCCGGCGCTTGTTAATCTAGCCGGGCAAGCAACTCCTATATCGTCTCTGCATCTCAATCTTGCCAAGGATGCAACTCTAAAATGTTCAATGGGGTACTTGAGCATACGCAGTGACGCGGTAAACTTATTACATCAACGGTGAGTGCTCACGAGATGTTGAGCGCTTTGAGCCGAGGGGCCTTGTGGAAACGTCAGGTCGGCGCTGACCGGACACAGTAGCAAGCGAGCCCGCTATGCGTGAAGGACTGACTGAAGCGCATCGAGATACTGAGCCCTAACGCAAGGGGCAGTCAGGCAGTAGCATGAATACCGTCGCAGAGCAATCTGGACGGTATTTTTGTATTGGTGGCGCCACCATATTTAGTGCAAGTAACGTCGATACCGCACGCACCCAGCCTTGGATTTATCGAATGCCGCTCATCAGTTTTTTCACCAGAGGTGTAAGCCTGAAGAGAATAATTGCGGCTAAGAACAAGAAGCCTCCCATGAAGCCGAACATTGAAATAAGAGCGGTAGAGCTTTTTTCATCAAACGATCGAGCAAGAATGCCGGCTAGGAAGTTTCCGCAGGCCGTAGCTAGCATCCAAACGCCCATAGTGCTGCTGGCGAAGCGAGCCGGAGCCAATTTCGAGACAGTGGAAAGACCTACGGGGCTCAAGCACATCTCTCCCAACACTTGCAGAAGATAAGAGAGCACCAGCCAGATTGGGCCGACTTTGCCCTGTGCAGCCAACAATGAGGCCGGCACCATAATTCCAATCCCTGCTCCTAGAAGAGCCAGACCGATAGCAAATTTAGCCGGACTGGAGGGTTGTTTGTGTCCCATCTTAGTCCAGAGGACAGAAAAAGCCGGCGCTAAGATGATGCAATAAACGGCAGGCAAGGTTTGAAACCAGCTCGATGGAAACTTCCATCCGGCGATAGAGCAATCGGTCAATCGATCGGCAAAGAGGTTCAAACTGGAACCATCTTGCTCGTAAACAGCCCAGAAAAATGCGGCAAAAGAAAAGAGAATCGCGATTGCACCCAGGCGGCTCCATTCTTGTTTAGTCAGCGGCAGCTTTTCTTCTTTTGACAAGCTGGGTGCCGCTGATTCAGCAGCTTTCGCTGCAGCCTGTCTTCCGACCGGTCTGGCGCCCTTGCTGCCCAGGCGTTTGAATTGGAACAAGAAATGTGCAAGCCCTATGAGCATTCCCACACCGGCGGCAGCAAAGCCGAAGTGCCAGCTGTCGGCGGGGTTGAATCCATATCCGGCGATAAAGGATTTGAACTGCTCGCTCTGCGCAAGATAGCCGCAGACTAAAGGCGATAGTGCAGCACCAATATTGATACCCATGTAAAAGATGGAAAATCCACCGTCGCGCCTGTCGTCATCGGCGGAATACAAACTGCCGAGAAGCGTACTTATGTTCGGTTTGAGCAATCCCGTACCGAGGATGATCAGAATCAAGCCTGAGTAAAACGCAGTTTGCGAATGAATAGCCAGCGTGAAGTGACCCAGGGCGATAATGCTTCCGCCGATGAGAATGCTCAATTTGGCGCCAAGAATCTTGTCGGCTATCAATCCACCTGGAATGGAAGTTACATAAACGCTCGAAGTGTAGACACCATATATAGTGGCAGCAGTGGGTACATCCATGGCCATGCCGCCGTCAGCAACCGCTGCCACCATATAGAGCATCAGGATGGCGCGCATTCCGTAATAACTGAAGCGTTCCCACAATTCGGTGAAAAACAGCGTGGTTACGCCGCTGGGATGCCCCCACAAACCCGCATTGTCCTGCAAGCTCTCGGAGTCATTCGTGGGTGGTGGTTCGTCGAGAATGGTGGACATGTTCGAATTCAAGCCTAACTTAAATTGTCAGGACCGAAATGGGAAGGCAGCAGTTCTTTCAAGTTGATAACTTGCAATTCACCGTCCGCCGTTTCTACAACAACATCGAGATTGATTCCGAACTCGGCAAGCATTTGCCTGCTTGATCCGCACGGGTATTCGGATGGATGGATCGCGATCGCTTTGAACTTGCGCACGCCTTCGCTGATAGCGGCAGTCAAAGCAGCTGTTTCGGCGCACACGGCACCTCCGTATGCCGCACATTCCATTTTCGAGCCTTTGAACATCTTGCCGTCGGCCGACAGCAAAGCGGCTCCTTGCGCTGTTTTTGAATAAGGAGCATAGGCAGCTTCCGCCGCTTTTTTGGCGCAGTCGACGAGCGCTCTATATTCAGCAAGGCGCTCCAACTGGATGACTCCCTTGTTGCGAAAACAGAGCAAACATACCATATTTGAAAGGCAACTAGGCGTGCGAAACTTCGGTATACGGAGGCAGACGGAGTTCCAAATTGATAAGCCACATGATGAGCTCTCGGGCTCGCTCGACGCCGAAGCCAGGCACTAGATCGTTATCATTCAGCTGCCAATCAGCTGCACTACCGACAGGCGTCTCTGATGATTCCTTCGCCGGCTTTTGTTTGGTCTCGGCATTTTCTGGACTTATTTTTGCATCGGGCGCAGAAACGGCGGCGGCAAAGTTTGGCGAATACGGCAATGCGTTAGCAGAATTCGAAACAAATGGATCTGTCACGCAGAAAAACTCCAGAGGGAATTAGGTTCGGGCGGGGCGATTAAGCCCACAAATAAGAGCCTAATTCTTGGAAACTGCCAGGCCTATGCTGGAAATCCCACCTTGGAAAGTTTGAATGTGCTTGACAACAGCGCTTTTCAGACCTTCATCTCGGCAGACCGGATGAAATCAACCATTTTGCGCCAGGCCTGCCCTCGATGAGAAAGAGTGTTTTTCTCTTCATTTGTAATCATTGCTGAGGTTTGATTTCGACCGTCCAGCTCGAAAATCGGATCGTAACCAAATCCGTTTTCTCCTCTTGACTCAAAGCCGATGCTGCCGCGCCAGCGCTCCTCGGTGGTTTTCAAAACGCTACCGTCAGGATGGCAAAGGGCCATGGCACAGACGAAAGCAGCTTGCCTTTGCCCCTCAGGAACGCCGGTCATTTCGTCGAGAATCTTCTCTCGCCTGTCTTTATCCGTCCCTTCGCAGTACCGCGCAGAGCGGATGCCCGGGCGACCATCCAGGGCATCGACGACCAGTCCGGAATCATCAGCGACAGCAGGAAGATTTGTGGCAGCGGCAGCAGCGCGCGCCTTGATAAGCGCGTTTTCCATAAATGTAGAACCGGTTTCTTCAGGGTCTAAATCGTCCGGCATGGGCAAAAGCTCTATGCCGAATTCAGACGACATCTGGGAAAATTCACGTATCTTGCCGGGATTGTGGGTGGCCAGAACTACTTTCATTCCGCTTTTTTCTGGTTCTTGCGTTGCCCTTTGTTTTCGTCAGCGCGGTTTTTCTTAGCTGAATTAAGAGGCGTCACATTGCTGGTTTTCGCAGCTTGAGAGGAGGACCCAGATCCGACGTTTGAGCCTCGACGCCTGTGGTCTTTTCTCTGCACACGCAAAACATCGCTAATCTGGCTGATGGACTGCGCTACACGCGTCAATTGCTCGATGTCTAGAACTTCCATGATCAAATGGATGGTGGCGGTCTTCTTATCCCTTTGAGTGTCGACTTTCAGGTCCCTCAAATTAACTTCGAAAGTAGATACCTTGTTCAGGATATCGCGGGCGATGCCGATGCGATCCAGGCATTCAATCGTCAGTGCAGCCGGGTACGTCGTGTGTCTTTCCGGCGACCAGTCAACGGCCATGCAACGCTCGGCGTCCACTTTTTGCAAGTTTCCGCAGTCAGCTTTGTGCACTGCGATGCCACTGCCCCTGGTGACTATGCCGACAATCTCTTCGCCCGGAACAGGCTGGCAGCATTTGGCAAGATGATGCAACAAACCACCCAGGCTGCCGATTGAGCTTTGCTTGGCGGGCGGCGTGCTGGTTGCCAGTTTTTCCAGGGTTTTGTCGGCTGCATCTTTGGGATCGCGTTCGCGCATGCGATTGACGACCTGGACAACCGACAAATCACCATAACCGACCGCTGCAAGAATGTCATCTGCATCCGCGATATTGAGCCGTTTTCCGACCTCTTTGACTTTTTCGGATTTGAGAAACTCGTCGAGCGCGCCTTTGCCGAGTTCTTCCTCCAGCATCTGACGGCCTTGCTGAATGTGCTCTTCGCGGTGGTGTTTTTTAAACCACTGCCGAATGCGACTCTTGGCGCCATGCGTTTTGGCAAAGTTGAGCCAGTCCATGGTCGGATGCGCATTCTTGCTGGTGATAATTTCAACAATATCGCCGTTTTTCATCGCCGTATTGAGCGGAACTATGCGGTCATTGATACGCGCGCCAATGCATTTATGGCCGACATCAGTGTGCACGCGATAGGCAAAATCAATGGGGGTCGCACCTTTGGGCAGGTCGTAAACATCACCGCGCGGGCTGAAAACGAACACTTCATCGGCAAAGAGGTCCATCTTCACCGTATCCAAATATTCCTGAGCATCAGCCAGATCTTGTTGCCAGTCAACAAGCTGCCTGAGCCAGGCCAGCTTTTGATCGTCTTGACTGTCGGCGACTACCGAGTCACCGGCTTCCTTATAAGCCCAGTGCGCGGCGATGCCATACTCAGCGACGTGGTGCATGCGCCGCGTGCGGATCTGAATTTCTACAGGCTTGCCTTTCGGACCGACGACAGCCGTGTGCAACGACAGATAGTTGTTCGGCTAGGGCATGGCGATATAGTCCTTGAAGCGCCCAGGAATCGGCTTGAAGAGCGCGTGAACGAGACCCATGACCTCATAGCACTTTTGCGTGTCGGGGTCGGCGTTCAACTCGCAGTAATTTTTGTCTTGATTGCTGTCGATGATAACCCTGATGGCCAGTACATCATATAGTTCTTCGAAAGTCTTCTGCTGTTTCTTCATCTTTTTCCAGATGCCGAAGAAGTGCTTGGGACGTCCGACAATTTCAGCTTCGATGCCACGGTTTTCCAGCTCACTGCGCATTTTCTCCACTACTTGCTCGATCAAGTAGTCCCTTTCAGAGTGCGTATCAGCGACGAGCCGTTCGATTTCAGAGAACTCTTCCGGGTGCAGATACTTGAGCCCGAGGTCCTCCAGCTCCCATTTCATGCGACCCAAACCGAAGCGGTTGGCCAGAGGGGCGTAGATCTCCAGTGTTTCTTTGGCAATCTCGCATTGCTTGCGCGGCAGCATATACTCCATGGTGCGCATGTTATGCAACCGGTCTGCCAGTTTCACCAGCACGACTCGAACGTCTTCGGCGATAGCTACAATCAGCTTGCGGAAATTCTCTGCTTGCCTTTCTTCCTTAGAGCTAAAACTGAATTTGCCGAGTTTGGTAACGCCTTCAACGATTTTGAGGACCGGTCTGCCGAATTTCTCCTCCATCTCTTTAGGCTTGACGTCGCAGTCTTCCAGCACGTCGTGCAGAAGTCCTGCGGCTATCGTCTGGTAGTCGCAGTTGAGATCGGAGAGCAGACAAGCTACTTCGACTGGGTGGATGATGTAAGGCTCTTCCGATTTGCGAACCTGCCCGTCATGACTCTTGTACGCAAACTGATAAGCCTTGCGCACATAGTCGAGCTCTTCCTGCGGCCGACCCTGGCGGCTGAGAATTTCAAAGAGTCTAGCCTCGATAGGCTGGGGCATCAAGAGGTTCCTATAAAAGAATCCGCCGTTCCGGCTTTGCGGCGTTAATGAAGATTATACAATTGAGGAAACGCTTATCCCAGCGGTCGTGACGAACTATTTCATCGATTTGCGGGAGCCTATAAGGCTTGAAAGCTTAGACTGGTTTACGAATTATCGAGCGGGCGAAGGGTTTCGGGAATTTAACGAGGGTATTTTGGCCAGCTGGACAGAGAGTCTCGTCCACGTTATTAAGGGCAGAAATCCCTAAAAGAGGACGTTATTTCAGGTGTAACAGTGCGCACAGTCGGATGAACGCCTTTACACCTGAGACAGGAATCAGATGAAAGCAATCTTTTCTTGGGCGAGGGAACTTTGCAACCAATCAGCCGTCATTGGGCAATGTGGCAGCAAGCCAGGGGCATGGCTGCTAGCTGTCAGCTGTTGCGTCGTCTCATGAAATAGGTATCAAATATGCGCATTCACCGCGTGTGGACGCGAAGCACCGCTCTTGGTGCGTTCGTGTTCGCTATGTTGCTGTCGTCCAGCCTCTCTGTACCAGCGTTTGCGGAAAGAAATTCAGGCTCAAAGGCAGCAGCCATGGCTGTTCCTATTACCGGAGTCGTGCACTGCGAGCAAGAAATAGCCAACAAGGATTTCGTCGTCAGTAAGACCCTCGTCCATGCCTCGCCTGAAAAGGTATTCGAAATAGTCACAGACTACCCCAATGCCGTTAAGTATTTCAGCAACCTGACTAACTGCCAGGTTCTCAATGAGAAGGACGGCGTCAAAGAAGTCAGATTCGGCGCCAAAGCCACCGGCATAATGAAACTGGACTATGTCCTTTCTATCGATCAAAGCAAGCCGGAACACATTGAATGGACGCGAGTAAAAGGCTCATTCAAGGAGAATGAAGGCTACTGGGATTTCGCCCCCGTCGACGGCGGCAAATCAACGCTCGTCACTTATGCAAAACATGTAGATCCTGGATTTTTCGCTCCCAAGATGTTCGTGCACAAGACCCTCAAGGATACGGCCGAAAACATTTTCCGCGACTTGAAGCGCACGGCAGAACCGCCGCAGATTGCGGTTGACTCCAATTCGAAGAAGATCCTCAAATAGGCAGAAACTCCATCCGGCTATTTTCCTTAAACTGCTAGACTCTGTCTCTCTTTGATGGCTTCTGCCTTTTGCCATTCCAGTGGAAGCAGTGCTTGAGATTCAAAACTGATTTTAAAGACATCCTCGAAGCCTTTTTTGAAAGCCGGAACAAGCTCAGAGGATGAAACCGCTGTACCGGTAATTTCAAATAGATTGGCATGGCGCCTACAGTCGCCCCCATCCGTTTTTTCTTTGCCGAGAAGCAATTCACCCATCAGGTTTTGCTCCTGGCAAAGAAGAATTGAGCCGTGCTGCAGCAATGCATCGTGCCTGCGCAACTGGGCACTGCCAACAATTTTCTTGCCTTTGTAATGCAAATCAGCAGTGGTGGTTGCGGTAAAGCAGTCGTGCATCTGCCTTGAGGCCGGCTGACCGTGACCGATTTCTACGTCCACGCCCAGGTTTTTGAAACCCAGGATAAGCGCCTCGCAGATTTTCTTGTAGGATTCGATTACGCTCGTGCCCAGCATTTTTCCCGAGCCCACGTCAGAACATACAAAAGAATAAGTCAGTTCATCCAGATGAAGAACAGCTCTGCCACCGGTAGGCCGCCTGACCACGTCGTATCCGCAAGCAGTGATTTTTCGTCTGACTGCATCGGGAAGTCTTTGCCCATAACCAATCGACACTGCAGGCGGTGCCCATCCGTAAAATCTCAAAGTGGGGGGAACCGCACCTTCGAGATGCGCTTCCAAGATGGCTTCATCGACAGCCATATTAGTCGCGGCATCGAAACTTTCGAAATCAATGAGACGCCATGTGTTTTTCATGATCGAGCTCTGCTACTTACTACTTCTGGCACTCAGGGAAATACTCAGGCCACACTCGCTTTGATTATTTGCTCCATGGGCACCGGCGAATCGCTGAAGGTGAAAGCCTCATTCAGAAGGGGCAGAGCAGCATCGTATTCGCCTTCGGAATCAGCATAGACCGTAGCCAGCGAGGAGCCGCCCCTTATTGCGGAGCCGACTTTTCCGCAAAGAACGACGCCGACCGCCAGGTTAATCGGATCGTTTTTCTTTGTGCGTCCCGCCCCCAGTATCTTGCAGGCTTCGGCTACCTTGCGACCGTCGATGTGCTTGATCCACTTTTGCCCGGTGCCCGGCAGAAGAATATCAAACTCATGCTTGGCGGTAGGCATCAACTCAGGTTTTTCGATAATCTCAGGGTTGCCGCCTTGAGCGACGATTAGTTTGCGGAATTTATCGAGTGCGGCACCGCTCTCCATGAGCTGCACTAATTTAAGGCGAGCGGACTCTTCATCTTTGGCCTTGCCTGCTTTGACGAGCGCAAGCGAGCCGAGCGAAAGCGTCAATTCATGAAGATCTCCCGGTCCCTTGCCTTGCAGAGTTTCCACAGCCTCGATCACTTCCAGGGTGTGGCCGACCGCCATTCCCAGTGGTTGCTCCATGTTTGTCACCACGGCAGTTATCGATCTGTTGATGCGTTTTCCAACTTCCACCATGATACGGGCCAGATTCTGCGCCTTCTCCTCGGTGTCCATGAAGGCACCCCGTCCACATTTCACATCGAGAATGATCAGGTTAGTCCCGGCTGCCGCTTTTTTGGAAACTATAGATGCAGCGATGAGCGGAACGGATTCAACAGTGCCGGTAACATCGCGCAGAGCATAGATTTTTCCGTCGGCCGGCGCCAGCTCTTGAGTCTGACCGGCTATGGCCATGCCGATTTCCTTGACTTGTTTGATGAAATGCTCGATGGAGATATCAGTTTTAAATCCCGGAATGGCTTCCAACTTATCGATGGTGCCGCCTGTGTGTCCCAGACCCCGCCCCGACAGTTTCGCCATAGGCAGACCGGCCGCCGCCATCAAAGGTACGAATACGAGAGTGGTTTTGTCACCCACGCCGCCCGTTGAATGCTTGTCGGCCACCAGAGGGCCGATAGACGACAAGTCGAGCACTTCACCCGATTTGCACATGCCGTCAGTCAAATAGGCGGTCTCGTCCAGCGACATGCCCTGCCAGCAAACAGCCATCAACCAGGCTGAAAGCTGGTAGTCCGGAATCGATCCGCTCATGATGCCATTTAGAACGAAGTCGATTTCTTGTTTGGTGTGCTCTTTTCCCGACCGTTTTGCCAGGATTACATCGACCATTCTCACGCGCGGCTCTCTCCCTTGAAACTGGAATTTGAATTGTAGCGGGAAGCTGAGCCCAATCCCCGGCTTGTAAAAATTGTCACGAAAAAAGAGAGAGATTGAAAAATCTAGGCCGCCCTCTTGACGACCCGGGAATCTTCTGCATAATGGTCATAGGGACCCCGGCCCATGAAAAACACATTTACTCACGGCCGGGTCCCATCTTTATTTCCGCTCGCAATTGCTGCGAGCTTTTTTGCTTTTTACGATCAACCTTAGAGACTAATCGGGTCTTACCTGTGCGGCTTTTGCTATGCTCTTGTTCGCATCGAAGAGGTCCACTGTTTGCCGCTACTACATCAGCCCGAAAACATACAGGCAGTCAAAGATGTCCGTGCTCGGCTGGGTCAAATCAATTTCGTCAATTGTTTGCCCGTGCTTCTGCCTTTGACATCCGGCCGTATCGAAATCGATGCCGACATTACCGAGGACACTCCGGCCAATCTCAATTTAGGCTATTCCACAGGCATTCTCGATCTGGGAGCAATGAGCTCCTTTTACTACCTCCTCAATGA
>JAYRNY010000507.1:0-11659 GCA_041911975.1 bacterium
CCGGGAAGCAGAACGATGTGCTTCGTGTCTCCGTGCGAGAGATAGAAGGCGCTGATCAAATCGGCTTGCGATGTTCTTGTCGGCATACCGGTGGATGGTCCGACGCGCTGGATGTCGAAGATGACGACCGGAATTTCGGTGAAATATCCGTAGCCGGCAAATTCAGCCATCAAGGAGATGCCGGGACCGGAAGTGGAGGTCATGGAGCGAGCGCCCGCCCAGCCGGCTCCCAGTGCCATACCGATGGCAGCCAATTCGTCTTCTGCCTGCACGATGTTGAATGTCGCTTTGCCCGTCTCTTTGTCTACACGATATTTCTTCATGTAGTCGATAAGCGATTCGGTCAAACTCGACGAGGGAGTGATCGGATACCAGGCGGCAACCTGAATACCTGCAAACATGCAACCGAGAGCGGCGGCGGCGTTGCCATCGATGATGATCTTGCCTGCTGTTTTGTTCATCTTTTCGACGAAGTAAGGATCGTCTTTCTTGATGTTTTCTTTCGCCCATTCGCGGCCTGTGTCTGACGCTTTGATGTTCAAGTCGGCAGCAGACTGTTTCTTTTTGAATTGACGGCGAATCGCATTTTCGATTTCAGTTTGCTCGATATTCAAAAGCTCGGCGACAACGCCAACATAAATCATGTTAGTGACGAGCTTTCTCAGCTTGATGTTCTCCGTAGCTTTGGCAGCCAGTTCGGTGAAGGGCACAGGATAGTGCTTCACATCGGAGCGCACTGCCGAAAGATTCAATTCTTGAGGGCTGACGCAAACGGCGCCCGGCTTCAGATTTTTGACGTCTTCGACAGCTGTCTGAGGATTCATCGCCACGAGAATGTCTATCTCTTTCTTTCTGGCGATATAGCCGTCTTTGTTTACGCGGATGGTAAACCAGGTCGGCAGACCCGCAATATTGGATGGAAACAGGTTCTTACCGCTGACCGGAATACCCATCTGAAAGATGGAGCGCATCAGCACGCTGTTGGAAGATTGGCTTCCAGAACCGTTTACAGTTGCGACTTCAATTGAGAAGTCGTTAACAATTCGCCCGCTCTCAACTTTCTGAGCGGCGTTCGCTTCAAGTGTTTTCACCGTTTGAGTACCCTAAAAGGACGCAAATACAGTGAAATTTTATCAATGGAGGCGGGCGGCCGGCTCGTTTCAAAAGGAATCAATAAGAATCTACATGAACCTAGCTGTTGCTGGCCGCTCTTTGCATGTCAAGTGACTGCTCCGGCTGTGCCCCATCAGTTATGTGTACATCTAATAGGAATGGTCCTTGAGTTTCGAACATGTGCTGAAGGGCCGGTTCCAACTCGGACATAATGCTTATCTGAGCGGACGGAACCCTCATAGAAGAAGCCAGCTCTCTGAATGAAACCGGAGGATTGTCCAATTGGACGCGCAGCGGACTGCCCGGGGTAGAGAGCAATTGCAAGTTGTATGTGCTTCTTCCCAGATTGTTGATGACGATGTACTTGGTGTGCAGACCATAATGAGCGGCTGTCCATAAGGCTTGCGGGGCGACCATGGCGCTGAGGTCGGAAGTGAGTGCGATCACTTGATGGTCCGGACTTGCCCACTGGATGCCGAGACTGGCGCCCAGCCCGTATCCTTGCACGCCGGAATTGAGCGAGAAAAAAGAGGAGCTGCTTTCCAGATTGAGGACCTGCACAGGATCGCAGAGGTCATTGACCAGGTCGCTGACAATCACAGATTTTTGCGGCCTGACTGCGTCTATCATGCGTAAAAGCCACAATAGCGAGATTGGAGCATTCGTGCCTGGATAGGAAAGCTTCTCTTCCAGCTCCTGCTTGCGGCTGGAAACCCAGGCAATCGTGTGATGGGCGCGTTTTTTGGTGATGTCCACCCAGGCATTGTTGGAAACCATCTGGATTTCGGCGCGAATCCTGGAGAGACTTTCAGCGATGTCGGCAACCGCTGCCAGATGGCAGGGCAAGGTTTTTCCGGCTAGACCAGGCTCGACATTGATTTGAATCACTGATGCATGATCCGGGATCAAGGGCGGCTCGTGGACTTTAGCGGGAATGCGCGTTTGCATGCCCAGGACAAGAATGACGTCAAACGGCTGCAAGAGCCGATTGGCGGCTGTCAGGTCGAGGGGCAAAACGCCGCAGAATTGCGGATGGCGGTTGGGGAAATTGACTCCCGTGGGCATTGGTTCGCAAAATGCGGCACATCCCAGGACTTCTGCCAGGCTGACGGCCTCTTTGCGGGCTCGGTATTGCGAGACTTCATTGCCGAAGATGATGCAGGGGTTTTGAGCAGAAACCAGTGCCTTGGCTGCTTTCTTCAGGAAAGCCGGGTCGGCTGAGCTGAGCGGACTGATCTGGGGCGGCATGATGGCGCGGCCCGCTGACGGTTTCAAAAGCAGATTGTGCGGAAGGCTTACAACCACAGGACCCTTGGCAGGCGAAAGCGCCTCATGAAAAGCCCGGCGGATAAGGCGAGGAATTTCGGCTTGAGTCTTTAGCTCGCAAGCCCATTTTGCGAACGGATGGGCCATGGCAAGAAGGTCCGCGGCAAGAGGCGGCTCGTCGGACAAAATCTGCGAATCTTGCTGATCGACAAGCACTACGAGGGGAACGCGCGCTTTAAGCGACGTATAGAGGGCAGATTTGCAGCTGGCCATACCCGGGGCAGCAAGAACAGCCAGTACTCCAGGACGGCCCGATGCTTGCGCGTAGCCGATTGCCATTGATCCCGCCACTTCGTCATGCAATGCGGACAAGAAGTGGATGTCGGAGCGCATTTCGTAGGTTGCCGTGATGACGGGCGATTCGCCTGATGCCAGCGAACCGAAAATAAAACGCGTGCCTTCAGCTTGCAGCTGGTCGAGCAACAAATGGCTTGCCAGGTGGTCGGACATCGAAACTCCCCGCGAGGTTGAGCGTATTCTATCCCGAGGGAGAACATACCCAGTAGTAGAAGATATTGAGACACCCTTTTGGGTGAGCGCTTGCAATTCCAGTCTAACTTTCGCTCATAATCACAAAATTGCCTCCCTGACGCAGGCGCGTCTACAGGTGGTCGATTTCTGTAAGCGGGCATGGGGCGGTCAAATTGAGGTCTTTTAGCTTGTCGTCGATCGGCAACAACATCCCTTTTCCCCAAGAGCGATTGTAATAATTGAGTTGCCCCTTATATTCGGCAGGAAAGATTGCCTCCAGTCCCGCTCTTTTTATCAGCTGCTTGAGTGAAAAGCTGGGCGCGAAATCTGCCGCCAGACCTTCCCACGCCCTTATGCGCTGCAGTTTTTCTCTTAACGCACGGACAA
This sequence comes from bacterium, assembly GCA_041911975.1. Lineage (GTDB taxonomy): Bacteria > Cyanobacteriota > Vampirovibrionia > Obscuribacterales > Obscuribacteraceae > QKMZ01. Next base: position 3,298 of record JAYRNY010000507.1, read on the forward strand.
GCAGAGCCATCCAGATTGCTTCCCGACATTCCGGAGGCCCCGCTATCTCCATTATTCGCAGCACTCCTCCGGCAGTCTCTGCCAGTGCATAGCCGGCTTGCCTGCCGTTTTGCGTGGCAATGACTATGAAGAGCGCCGGCCAACTGAGTCGTGAATGTCCATGCAAGTACATCTCGCGCATGAGCTTGTAATCAAAGAACGCTTTATTGCGCTCGATGCCGTATGCTTTCGAGCGCAGCCACTGTCCGTAGTGGCGCTGAACATAGTCGAGATGACCCGGCAGGTATCTTTCCTTGCGGAGCTCAAAATTGTTGCCGTCAATGGAAATCTTCGTCACTTCTTCATCTTCGGCATTGATATGCGAAGGAAATTCCGCTTTGCCTTTTACGAATGGCAAGTTTATGAGCAAATCTGCGGCGCCGATCTCTTCAAATCCATAGCGCGAGTAAAACCCGCAGTCGATATCGGAAAACAAGATCAGTCCTTGAAAGTTTTCTTGCCTGGCCAGGTCTATTGTTTCTTCTATGAGCTTGGAAGCGTAGCCGAGATTGCGGCAGGATTGCTGGGTGTAGACAGCGCCTAAACCGCCTACTTTGAACGTTTTGCCACGCACTTGCAGGTCAAGATTCGAAAGTTTCAAACTGGAGACGATTTTGCCGCCCTTGTTCAAAGTGAGATGGCGCAGGTTGCGGCGCGCCCATGGATGGTTTTCTTGCTTGCTTTGATATTCCAGATAGTCCGACCTGGACAATCCCGGAGACCAAATCTTGTATGTTTCGCGGAATACAGGAAGCAGCGCTTGCCAGTCGGCAAATTCAAGGTTCATTTTTGCTCAGCTGCCGAAATCATTCCCAAATCATATTTTGAATTGTACTCAGGTTTTGCCTGTTTTCACGGCGAGACGGTCATTTTGAGTGCCAGAGCCGATCGTTTGGCTGCGCGCAGGCACCGCTAATGACAAGTGTTTGCTTATTACCAGTACCGTACAATTAATAGATATGGCTGGTTTATCCACTAAGAACGGCGGCGCTTCGACCGTCTATCTGGGTCACTTGATTGATCCGGTGGACGAGCTCAACTATCGTGACATCCCTTCCGGCGCCCTTGTCGTATCTCAAGACGGGCAGATTGCCGCTGTTGGCAAGTGGTCGGATCTGTCCGGGCAATATTCAAGTGCTGCTCAAATAGTCGATTGCGGAAAAAAGCTTATCCTGCCCGGCATGATCGACATGCATATTCATCTGCCTCAAGTCACTCAAATAGGCAAATCCGGCGATACGCTTCTGGGCTGGCTGGAGAAATACATTTTTCCTGCCGAGTCGCGCTTCAGTGAATTGAGCCACGCAGAAAAGATCGCCACCTGGTTTTTCGATCAGTTGGCCTGCAACGGAACCACTCTCGCCGTGGTTTTTTCAACCATTCATAAAGAAGCTACCGATGCGGCTTTTTCTATTGCCTCGCATAAGGGCATGCGGGCCATCATGGGCAAGGTGATGATGGACAGAAACGCGCCACCAGGTCTTACGGAAGACAGCAAGGAATCGCTTCGCCAGTCCGAAGAACTGGCTGCAAAATGGCACGGACATGACGACGGCCGATTGCTTTATGCATTCACTCCTCGCTTTGCAATAACCACTACCGACGAGCTTTTACATGAGTGCGGAAAGATCTGGCAGCAAAGTCCCGGCACTTACATGCACACGCATCTTTCCGAATCCGTAGAAGAAGTGAAAAAGGTGGCATCGCTATTTCCTCAAGCGCGCAGTTATCTGGACGTCTACGACAAATGTGGTCTGACCGGCTCCCGGTCTGTGTTTGCGCATTCCATCCACCTCGATGACGAAGACCTGCGTGTGATGCACAAGAAAAGTTGCGCGCTCGCACATTGTCCTTCGTCCAATTTCTTTTTGAAGAGTGGAGTATTTCCCATCGACAGAGTCAGATCTGCCGGTGTCGAATTCGGCTTGGGATCCGACGTTGCCGCCGGTCCTCAAATGTCTTTGTTCGGCGTCATGAAAGACGCCAATTTTATTCAGCCGCAAATTTGGATCTCGCCTTGCGAGCTGATTTACAGGGCCACCAGGGGCGGAGCCAGAGCGCTTCAACTTGAAGACAAGCTGGGTTCGCTGGAAGTGGGAAAGGAAGCCGACTTCATTGTTGTCGATCCGACTTTGAAGAATGCCTGTCCGGCGGATATTCTCGAGCACGAGACCGACGATATTCTTTCGGCACTGGTTTTCCTGGGTGATGACAGAATTATTGACGCAACCTATATACGGGGGCGGCAGGTGTATAGAAGAAAAGAACGACAAGACGCAGACAAGAAATCGGAACTACACAAAGTCAGGGGTGGTAAGCGATGACCATGGAAACGGCAACGGCAGGAATCAAAGAAATCTATTCTTCTCAGCAGATTCAGACTCGCATAAAAGAGCTGGGCAAAGAAATAAGCAAAGACTTTCGCCATCTGGAAAAACCAGTCGTGATTGGCGTCATGAAAGGGGCATTTTGCTTTCTTGCCGACCTGGTCAGGCAGATAGATATCGAGTCGCCGCTGCAAATCGAATTCGTGCGTTTGTCCAGTTATGGCTCCGGCACCGAAAGCTCCGGCCACGTGCAGGCGCCTTATCTCGACCTGCCGAATATTAAACGCCGCCACATCCTTGTTGTCGAAGATATTATCGACTCCGGGCGCACAGCCAAGTTCTTTCTCGAGTATTTGAAAGATCAGTTCGATCCGATAACCCTTAAAATGGCAGTTTTTCTCGACAAGCCTTCCCGCCGGGTCGTACCTTTTGAGGCTCACTACACCGGTTTCAAGATCGAAGACCTTTTTGTAGTCGGCTACGGGCTGGACTATGCCGAGAATTATCGCGAACTCCCCTTTTTGGGTGAGATGATGAACGTCGAGGCGTGAGATACTGAAGTTGTCGGTAGGGCAGGCTTGCCATATTATTGCGGCCTGTTATCCTCGTATAAGATTAGGACCGACTGTGGGGGTCAGGGCCTTGGATTCGAACGACAGCATGGAAGCCAAAGAGAATTCCGAATTGAGCTCCTATGGAGACTCCAAAGAGGAATGTAAAAAGGACTCGAAAAAGGACTCGAAAAGGCAAACCAGCCGGCCGCTGGATAAAGCTTTGTTCGGCTGTATTGTCATGGCGGCTGTGCTCTTGATTGGCAACGTCGCGGTTTTGTGGCTGGCCAGCTGCTACAACGAACGCGCCTGTCTCGAGGCTGTGTATGAAGCCGGGAAAGCCTGCCTTGCCGGGCATGACCAGCGGCGAATTATGAGGGCGGCGTACCTGGGGCTCCAGAATTCACCCAACGGTACCTATTTTATAGAACACCCACACTTCACCGAGTACCGCTGCGAGCAAGTTCAGGGCGGCAGAAAGCTGACCATTCAAACCTCAACGTATGTGAGGCTGCCGGCTCCAATGCTCGTCGTCATGTCCAAAGACAATATTTCGGACGATGGGCGCCTGGCTATACACAAGCGCTATCAGCTCGACATTCCGGACACTGTCCACGCCAATTAGCCGGGATTTCCTTCGTTCTTTCCTTCGCTGCTTACTTTGCCGGAGACATCGTAGACATCTACCGGTCCGAAGTTTTGCAATTCCGGCTTGATGGTTTTCGCGTCGCCTACGACAGTGATGGCTATGTGTTTTAGATCAATGTGCTTTCTGGCCACGTTTCTCACATCGTCCACGCTTACTGCCATGATTTTGTCGGTGTAGGTCTCCAGATAATCACGAGGCAAGTCATAGAGCTGACCTTCGAGAAGGCGCTGAGCAAGACCACCTTGCGTTTCCAATCCAAGTTGGAAGGATCCGGTCATGAACTTTTTGGCTTCGTTCAATTCCTTGTCGGAAACTTTGATGTTGCGAATGCGTGAAAGTTCATACAAGAATTCTTGCAACGATGGTGCCGTCACTTCCGTGCGCACTGATGCTTCTGCTCCGAATGCGCCCGGTTCGCGCTGCGCAGAAACGGCGGAGTAGGCACCGTAAGTGAATGACTTAGCCTCTCTGAGATTGAGGAATAGCCTGGAGTTAGCCGCTCCACCAAGAATTTGATTGGCCAGCGCCATCGCGTAATAGTCAGGGTCTGTACGCTTGATAGCGACATTTCCCAGTTTGATATTCGATTGCACAGAGCCTGGTCTATCGACAAGGTAGATGTGCTGCTCGGTTCTGGCAGGCATGCCGGAGCCGTCTATATGGGCAATATGACCGGGCTTCCACTGCTCGGAAAAGTCTTTGCTTATGATCGGTCTTACCTTGGCGGAGTCGAAGTCGCCGATGATCACGAGCGCTGCTTCGTTGGGCAAATAATTGGCTTTGTGGAAAGCTTCCAGATCTGCGCGCGTAATTGATTTGACCGACTCGGGTGTCGGCGCTATATTCGAATAGGGATGTTCGCCGAATATGACCTTAGCAAACCGTTCTTCAAGGAGAAAGTCGGGGTTGCTGCGCTTCATGGCCAATTCTTGAATGAGATTGGTCTTTTTGAGGTCAAACTCAGCCTGCGGGAAAGTCGGATTGAAAAGAACATCTTCGAAGGCCGCTATCAATCTGTCCGTGTATCGAGAAAGAACGGAACTGCTCACGATAGTGAAGTCATTGTCCGCACCGGCTTTAAGCGCGCCACCAATAAAGTCGACTTCATCGGCGATTTGCTTGCTGGTTCTCTTCTTTGTGCCTTCGGTGAGCATGTCGGCAGTCATGGATGCTACGCCACGCTTTTTAGCAGGGTCGTTAGCGGAGCCGACCTTAAGTCCGAGCGCCATAGTCACTAAGGGATAGCGGTGATCTTCGACCAGCTGCACCGACAGCCCATTGGCGAGCTTGAAAGACTCGATCTTCGGCAATTTGAAAGGACGCGGAGGCGGCGACTCGGGCGGTTTTTTTCTCCACGCTTCCTGGGCGCTGGTGGGGGCGGCTGCACTTGATGCATCGTCTGCCCAGACCGATGCGCATGGTGCCTGCATGGTCAGCGCGGTGAGAAGGCTGGTTGCTAATGCTTTTGCTCTCATTACTCTCTCCTAGTTTGTCCTTAGAAATAAAATGCCTCGAGCGGCGTTTCTATTTTTCGGACTCCTCCGATTCTTTCTTCTCTGGCTGTGTCTTTTCAGTACTGGTTTCCGCTTTGGCCGGCTGAGCCGTGTCCGCTTTCGTCGCCGCCGGTTTATCTTGCTTGCCATCTTTCGGCTCGATGTCTACCACGCAGGCAACGTCTTTGTTGAACATTGCTTTTGCAACACGCTGTACGTCTTTTGCCGAGACATTCATATAGGCTTCCAGATCTTTGTCGATCAATTTGGGATCGCCGAAAAAGAGCGTGTATTCACCCAGTTGTTCGGCACGTCCCAGGCTGCGCTGCAAGGATGTATGCGCGTTGGCGAAAAGGGTTCGTTGAATCTGATTTTTCGCTTTTTCCAGTTCTTCCGCTGCTACCGGTTTCTCTTTTAGTTTATTCAGCTCTTCGAACAAAACTTCCCGAGCGCGCTCCGGAGTATTACCCGGCTTGAGCACGATGAATGCTTCGAATCCCGATGGTCCGCGTCTTTCGTCATATCCAGCATCGGCTTTGAGAGCGAGTTTCTCTCCTTTCACCATGCGCTGATAAAGGCGAGATGATTCCCCGGCAGACAAAAGTTTTTCAATCACGCCGAGGACGTAATAGTCAGGCTCTCTTCTTCCCGGTGCGCGCCAGCCGATCCAGAACGCCGGCAGCTTAGCGTGTTGGTCTTCGACTTTGGCATACTTCGATTTTGTTTGCGGCGCCTCCGCGACATCCGGCTTGGGAGGTGCTTCCTGGCGGGCAATAGTGCCGAAGTATTTTTCCACGAGCGGTTTCATCTCAGCGCTATTGAAGTCACCGACGACTACCAGAACTGCATTGTTGGGTGCGTAGTATGTCTTGAAGAAGGCACGCACATCTTCCAGGCTGGAGTCTTCCAGATCTTTGAAATAGCCGATGGTCGGATGCCCGTTCACCCAGTTGTCGAAGAGCATTTCGTCGAATTTGATCGATGCCGGGACATAGGGCTGATTATCGTAATTTAGTCTCTTTTCTTCCTTGACTGTTTCAAGCTGGTTTTGGAAATTCTCGGGAGTCAGCTTCAAAGAGCGCATGCGATCCGACTCAAGCCAGAGAGCAAGTTCAGCCTGATTGCTGGGCAGCTTTTCGAAGTAGTTGGTGAAGTCCGGATGCGTAGAACCGTTCAAACTTCCGCCGGCGCTCTCGACATACTTGAAGTGTTCGGTCTTGCCGACGTTTTCCGAGCCTTCAAACATCATGTGCTCGAACAGATGAGCGAATCCAGAGCGACCTTTTTTCTCGTTGCGCGCACCGACGTCATAGAGAATTGCCACTGCCGCTACCGGCACCGAATGATCTTCAGAGAAGACGACTCTCAATCCGTTGTCCAGCTTGAAGTCCGCATGCACCGGAATGAGCGGCTTTCTGGTCTCGGAGCTGATCGTGGTTCTGCCCGAATCTTTAGCGTTCTTCCTTTTCTTTGCAGTTGCTTTCGGAGTCTTCGCCGCGATTTTAATTGGCTTTTCTTTCGCATATGCCGCCGGCATGCCTGCCGTCACGCCTGCCGTCGATCCCAACATAATGCTCAATCCAAGCATCGTTGTCAGACCTGTTTTCACCGGATGTTTTGCTGTGCCCCTAGCTATCTTCGTCATCATCAGCTCCAAGCAAGACCGAAGTCCAAAATATCGAAACTACAAGAATAGAAAGGATTGCCGAACCTACACAAACCTTGTCCGGTAACCCATAACGTTTCATCATCAGATACGTCGCAGCCGACAGTATCAGCGCCAAAACTGCTACCAGATGGTTGACTGTAAATGTCGGCATTCGCGTTTACTTCTGCTATCACTTCCAGTTACACAAAAGGCCAAGTCTAACAGGTGCAGGCTCCTGAACCCTTAAAAGGAGTAGCGATTGCAAAGTTTTCCCATCTGACGAGGTGGCGCCGCCTGATCTGGTACGGAAGCTCTAAATCCTGGCGTGCGAGAGCGTTTCGGCACACTTGCAGGCCTTCCTCTCCGGCTTTATCTCCTCGATCAAGTTGAGCAGAAGCGCTTGCAGCTTGGTGATGTTTTCGCCGAAGACTTTTACGACTTCACTGTGCGAAACAGGCTGCACGTCACCGACTAGCCCTGAATCATAGTCGGTAATCAAGGCGATATTGACGACGCAAAGTTCCAGCTCGCGAGCCAGATGCGCTTCGGGATACTGGGTCATATTGATTACTTCCCAGCCCATGGAAGTGAACCATTTCGATTCGGCTTTGGAGGAAAAACGCGGACCCTGAATGACGACAACGGTGCCTTTTTCATGCATGGTGATGCCGGCTTTGCGCCCGGCGGCAATGGCTAGCTGGCGCAATTCGGGGCAATACGGATCGGCGGCCGACACGTGCGTGGCGATCGGTCCGTCGTAAAAAGTGTCGATGCGCCCATTTGTGCGGTCTACATACTGGTCGCTGACCACGAATGTGCCGGGGGCGACATTGGTTTGCAACGAGCCGGCTGCGCAGGGCGAAATGATGCGCGTCACTCCCAGAGATTTCATGGCGTAGAGGTTGGCTCGGTAGTTGATCTTGTGGGGCGGAATCTGGTGACTGGCGCCGTGTCTTGGAAGAAAGACCACCTTCTTGCCTGCCATCGTGCCGATAACCAATTTGTCCGAAGGAGAGCCGTAGGGGGTTTCGACAGCGCGCTCCTCAAACTTGTCGAAGAGCTTGTAGAAGCCGGAGCCTCCGAACACACCAATGTCTGCAATTTTTTCTTTGCCGTCAGTCACTGAGTCTTTTCTCCAATCGCAAATCAGGGGAAACCACATGGCAAGTCGAATTTCGACAAGGTAGCCTATAGTATCACCCCGGCAAATCGGGCAAGAAAATTGGCAGATTTACCCGAAAAACAGGCCGCTAAAGGGCTGAAATGCCACTAAATGTCTAGAAAACTGCGTAACTGGGTATATTACGAGGGCTGTATGTGCCCCTGAGCAAGGCTTTGCCGGTCCAGTAGGGACCAAAACAGAACAAAACTGAATAAACTCCTGGAAATCAACGTCATGGAAACAGCTCGGAAGCATCTTCTTTTACTGGCATTATTCGGCATAATAACGCTCATAGGCTCCTATCCATTTCTCAACGCGTCCGCCAGTGATCGCCAATTAGTCGCCTATCCATTTGATGCCGCCCGCACTCTGGGGCGGTCGAAGGCTGATGAGAAGCCTGATCCCGAGCAGATCTACAAGAAAGTTTGGAAGCTCATCAAAGAGGACTTCTTCGACGACAAATATAATGGACAGGACTGGGAAATCTGGCGCC
>JAYRNY010000508.1:0-2797 GCA_041911975.1 bacterium
ATTAGCTGCGAGAACTGCGATCCGAAATCAAGAATGGCAATGCCGTCTGTAAGCGCGTTGTCAGCAAGGTGGTTGAGAGCACCATGCGAAGTCTGTGTTCCGGTCACTTTGAAGTCTCCTCAAAAGGCTTGCTATATTATCCAGCCTTTTTCTACTACCAGACGGCAATAGGCGGTTTTCTTGACTTTGCTTTGAAAAAATTATCAGTCACGGAGCGACCCTGGCGCCCAGACCCTCTTGCTTGTAACCGACAACAAATTCGGCTAGAACATTACTGGCTACGGACTTCAGGAGCTTTCTCTTGGCAAATTCGCAGGCAGACTCTGCAAACAGCAAGATTCGCGTCCTGATCGCTGACGATCAGGAGATGATCCGGCAGGGACTGACTGCGCTTCTTTCTGCTGGCGGTGAAATCGATGTCTTAGACAATGCCTCCAACGGACTGGAAGCGGTCACAATGGCAGAAGAACTGCAGCCCGATCTCGTCCTCATGGACATTCGCATGCCGGGCTTGGACGGTGTCGAAGCCACTCGCCGTATTACATCTCAGTTTCCAAAAATGAAGGTTCTCATTCTCACAACCTACGAAGAGGATGAAATGATTTTAGAAAGCTTGAGGGCAGGTGCTTCAGGCTATGTTTTGAAGAATCTTCCCACCGAGCAACTGGTCACCTCCATTAAGTCTGTTCATCACGGTATTGCACAACTCGATCCAACGGTTCTTGCCAAAATGGTCGGGCGCCTGGGCACGGCACCGAAGCCGAAAAGCAGGAATGAAGAAGCCTTCAAACACCTGACGGAGCGTGAGATCGCGGTCTTGAAACTTTTGTCGACAGGCAAAAGCAATAAAGAGATTTCACTGGAGCTTCATCTCAGCGAAGGCACGGTAAAGAGCCACATCACTCACATTTTGACCAAACTGGATCTACGCGATCGCACCCAGGCAGCCATTTGGGCGCTCGACCACGAGATCTAGACCAGGCGCATACGTGAATTCCCCACGACTTTAGTCTGACAAGGTCTCGACTATCGCCGGATGAACTGTGTCGGTCGAATTCATAAAATGCCGCTGGCATCCCGGACCAAAACCATTGAGCGTAGGTGTTAATCAGACCCCCTGAGACACCGTAAGCAAAATTCCCTTGCATAAACACAAATAAGGAGACTCGGCTTACAAGCTGAGCCGAGGCAAGAACATGGAAAATCGGATTGTAAAAGAAGATCATTCAGCGCCGACCTCGAAAGAAAAAACAAATTCAGCCGGTTCATCCACCGGGATTGAGTCATTCGTTCAATCAGCCTGGTCGGTGGCCAGAGAACACCCGGTCGCCGTCACGACAACGGTGGTAGCCGGAGCGGCGCTGTTTGCAGTAGGTTGCCGGAAAGTTGTACCTCAGATGGCATCGGGCTTGAGCAAAGAGTTGCGTGTAGAAACGGCGGCAGTAGCTGAGAATTCAATACCGGCCAAATTGTCCCGAATGGTTTATACAAAAAACAGCCAGGTGGCCTCGATACCGACAATGCGTGGTTCGCCGGACTCACCCATCCTGGATATGGCCACCGCAAAACTCAACTCCGGAATACATCGATGGTACGAACAATCAATAAAGTCGGTGGTCAAACTGAGAGTAGAAAAGGCGAACTTCGGTCCTATTACTGGAACCGGCTTCATCGTAAAAGAAGAAGGGCTTATCGCCACCAATTATCACGTCATAAAAGGTGCTAGAGCCATCGAAGTAACAACCCCACAGGGCATCTTTCAGGGGACAGTTATTGCCAGAGACAAAGCTGCCGATACAGCCATAGTAAAGGTAATCGGCAACACAAAACCATTTGAAGCCGTAAAGCTGGGCAACTCCGTCGACCTCACTCCCGAAGCTGATGCCTTCGCAATTGGGCATCCGCACGGTGTTTCAAACAAAATCCTATCAGTCGGAAAAGCCGACAATCTCTATGGTGAAGAACTGCCGGTGGAAAACGCAATTGGTATGCGCTATGGCACACATACGCTAAAACTTCCGTCCAGACAGGGATCTTCCGGCAGTCCCGTCTTCAACACTCACGGCGAAGTCTCGGCAATGATAAAGCAAGCGAACCACTACACAGCTTTTGCAACCAGCATCGAACATGTAAAAACACTGCTGGACGAAGTGCAACGCGCGCGACTGATGCCCGGCATCATAGATGCTCGAACCTTCTTCGTCAGGCAGGAAAATGCAGCCCAGGCACTTGTGACAAGAAGCAAGCTTATAAACGCGTCGGAAAGAGCGCAAAGAATCTTAGGCAGACAAAGTCTGGATGCGCCTGTGATTGGACAACGGCAGCCCATCAAAGTGTTTTACGGCGGCTCGCAAAAAATATAGGAGCTCTGGCGCTCGCCCTGCGCGAATTACGTACGACCAAAGGCGATCGAATCAAGACATATTGCAGATTTATTTAATTGCAATTTTCTCTATCCTCTCAATCATCGATTCACGCGAGTCAAACAGATTTCAAATTACTTCTCCCTTCTCTCATCCTCCTCTTCCTCCCTTGTATTCAAATTATCGAGGTGCTCATCATGTCTGATGTTTCTTCCCAAACAGCAACAAATAACGACAAACAATCGTATCTTCCGGAAGTCACTTATACGGAAATTTTCAAAGACGGTCTCAGAGCATGCGGCGACGGTCTGGAACAACAGATCAACGGCGCGTCGCAATTGGTCAACCGAATCGCCCACACACATCTTCCAGAAATTGACTTCGTTGCCACTCCGGCAGCTCCAACCTGCGAGTCTGCACGCATCGCGCAATCG
>JAYRNY010000509.1:0-4683 GCA_041911975.1 bacterium
GGCCCACCTGGGCTACCTGCGCACCGAATGTGTTGGAAAACGCGGCTGGCTTGAGGACGCGCACTTTGCGGACCTGGTGGCGCTGTGCCAGTTCCTCCCCGGGCCGGCCAGCAGCCAACTGGTGTTTGCACTGGGACACCACCGCGCGGGGTTGGCGGGCGCGTTGGTGGCGTCGGCGTGTTTCACGCTTCCATCTGCTGTGTTGATGGTGGCGTTTGCGTTGGGGATGGCCAATTGGACCGGCGTCACCGGCGCGGGCTGGCTGCATGGACTCACGCTGGCGGCGGTGGCGGTGGTGGCGCAGGCGGTGTGGCGCATGGGCCGGACGTTGTGCCCGGATGTGGTGCGCCGCGTGGTAGCGCTGCTGGTGACGGCGGGATTGTGGTGGTTCCCCGGCGCGGGCATGCAACTGTTGACCATGCTGCTGGGCGCGCTGGTGGGCCTGGCGCTGGTGCGCATGCCTGCACCACCTGCTCCCGTGGCGACGGAACGGGCCCACCCCATGGCGGCACTCGCGCTGCTTTTGTGGGCGGCGTTGCTGCTTGTGCGGTTTGCTGAAGGAGCAAAATCGAACACAACGCAATTGCTGAAAGTATCTTATTCATGCGTGATCTCGTAAAAACGAATTGAGATGAAAACGATGATCTAAACTAGGATCTAAACAATGATCACTTCCGATCCGCAGCTGATTTGATAGGACCCGTCTGCCCCAGGTTTCTTTCTGAGCACTAGAAAATCGCCGTTGGTGAAATCCAATTTCAAGTCTTCGTTCTGGTTCATTTGAAACGACATGATTTGCGTGTGCAGTAGCCGGAAGATAGAGGGATCTCTCAAGAATGCACCAGGCGCCCAGATCTCGAATGGTTGAGCGCCTGCCTGGGCGAATTCGACGGGGCAGTGCACTGAAATAAAATCGTTGTTGAGAGTAAGAACCAGCTCTTCGCTGCCGAAGGCAATTTGAAAGAGCTCTTGCCCCCTTAAGTATCCCAATTCCGATGCCAGGTTTTCCACGACAGTATCTCGCTTTTAGTGACCGCTTGCTTTTTTCTGCTCCATGCTCACATATTCATTGCTCATCATTTCATATGCGTTGTAGCGAACCTTTTCCAGATCAAGCGCTTTGTTATAAATTGCCAGAGCCGTCTTTGCAAGCGGAATATTGGTTCCTTCGTCCTGCCCGATAAGCTCTTGCATATCATCGAGTGAGCTGTTGATTGCTCTCACATCGTTTTGCCAGTTTTTCCAGAGCGGATTTATCTTTGCCTCTATATTTGGTGGCACGGCCCGTCCATTGGTGTCCACATCATGAATGTCATCAGTCAAAAGCTGAACAATCGGCTCGAGCGTATTCATGTAGAAGACAAGCCAGTCTTTCCTGGGCGGCAAATAATTCTTCTTCGGGTCGAGCATAGACTCGTCAATCGACGTTGGCGAGAAGTGCAGGGCGGGGTCGCCAGGCTTAACCACTACTCGTGTTGCTTCGAGAAACAAATTAATGGCTTGCTGCTTTACCTGCCCGACGCTCAAACGTGTGTCGCGCAGATCGGAGAGCATCTCTTCCGGCAACAACTGCTGCTTGTCGTCCACCGTTCTGCGCCTCAAAACGAGCGGATGCTCGCTGCTGCGCCCGGCCGGCTTGGTTGCTGGGCTGCTCTCTTCTGCAGCCAGTGCTGAAAAAGTCGAGCCGGACAGAATTGTTGCCACCGCTAAGAGTGCAGGTATTTGGTTTCTTCTCATGAAGCAGACATCCTCAACTCAATTATCAAAACGCAAGTCTTTAGAATGCAAACAGGTCTTCCGATAATCCCTTATTGGTTTCCAAATTTTGAAAAAGCACCAGGGCATGAGGCACTCCGTCTTTGAATGTGTGCCAGCCCAAAGGTACTTTTGTGTCATTACTTATGTAGAGCACTTCAAGTATTGGGCTGTCGGCAGAAGCCCCTTCATGCAAGACGATAACAGTGACTTGCTCCGGAAAGGCTTTCAGATTCGCCGCAGGCGTCATCGTTGCGGTCGCTCCGTTGGCCATACTCTTTTGGAGTTCCTGGTAAAGCGAGCCAAAGTCACTCTGGGCCAGGCTATATCCGGTCGGCAGCTGCAGCGTGCGCGAATCTTCTTTGAGTGTGATCTTCATGAAGCTGAGCGAGCCGCCGCCGCATCCTTTGATCACGCCGCTTGGATCTCTCAGGACGATGGAGCCGTTGCGGTAATCTTTGGTTTTGATTATCGCTTTGAACAAGCCTCGATATTTGTAGGAATACTCGGCGCCACCGTAGTCTTTCCAGACATTGTTCTTGCGCGTGTAGAGACGGCAATAGCACTTGTAGTCGCGCAATTTAAAGGCTTTGTCTTTGAGCGATGTCAGATATGCCGGCGCCAGATTTGCTTTGGCCATATTGCGCAGTGAATCGGCATCAGGCAGGACGGCGTCGGGATCGATATCGAGCGCTGCCATGGCGCTCGTTCCAGCCAGAGAAAAGGTGAACAAGGCTGCCAGCATGAATGCAACAATCGACTTCGAATATGAGTTCATAACCCGAATCAACCCTTAATGTCCGCCCGTCCATCAGCGCGTCCATGCGGAAGGTCTATTTCTAGCATATTTCGAGTATCTACGGCTTTCTTGCCTTGCTCTTTGAAAGGACCAGCTTTTCCAAATCGCCGCAATTGCACTTGTGGTGAGGGTCGTAACTCATAGAGGTACGAAAAGCTTTGACAGCCTCCGGCACTCTTCCCTCTCCCATCAGGTAGTAGCCAAGATACCGCCAGCCCTCTATGGTGTGCGGTTTTATCTTGATTGAGCGATTGATATGTTCAAGTGCCTTTTCTTTCTCACCCATTTGCAAATGAGACCAGCCAATGTTTGCTTCCGCTAGGGCATCAGGCTTTGTCTGGGCAAGCTTCGTCCACAACTCGAGCGCTTCTTTAAACTCGCGCCTGGTTGTATGAAACTGGGCTTGCTTGAGAATTGCCGCTCGTGTGGCGGGAGCCTTTGGATGAGGAGCCGCAAAAACAGGAGCTGCGCTCAGGCAGCTTATGAACGAGATAGTGACGAAAAGGCAAGGGAGAGGCTTATTGACTAGCAAATCAACTTCACTTCAATGCGCTCGTATAATCCATCATGTCCGAGGATCTTCCCTGCTGCGCAACGTGGCGTCCCTGGATAGACTGGCGCAAGAATCCCAGAGCCCAATCGTGCAGCTGATTCCAGCCTACCACTCTGCGCATCGAATTCATGCGGCGGCGTTTTTCTTCCACTTCCATCGACAGTGCCTGAGCAATTGCCTGGGCAATACTGTCAGGATTTTGCGGATCTATGAGCAGGGCGCCTTGCGAAAGCTCAGCCGAAGAGCCGGTTTGTTTGCTAAGGATTAGAGAACCCTGTTCATCTTGCCTGCAGGCGACATATTCTTTGGCGATCAAGTTGAGACCGTCCTTGATCGAATTGACCAGCAGCACATCTGCGGCTTGATACCAGGCGGCCAGCTCGTTTTGGTCCAGGTACTCGTTGAGAGACATGATCGGCTGCCAGCCATTCGATTCGAAACGCGCATTGATCCTGGTGATTTCAGCCTTTACTCTGGACTCATACTCGCCAGGCCCTGCACCGGCATTGGCAGAATGGCATACCTGCACATAGTGAAAGCGGCGCAGCCAGCTTTCGTTCGTCTCCAAAAACCGCTCCAGTCCTTGCAATTTTTCCAGAACGCCTTTGGTGTAGTCGATGCGGTCGACTCCGAGCAAGACCTGATTAGCCAGCCTGTGTCTGACAGCCATTGCTTCGGCTTTCGGCTTATTGGAGCGGGCCAGCTTTTGCCAGAGCGAAAAATCCAGACCCAGGGGCATGACAACCACTCGTGTGTGCGAGCGTCGCCTGCGTACTTCCATCTTCAGGAAGTCTACATGAGCGTTTGGAAAGAGCTCTTTGACCGTGTTCAAGAAATTGGTCGCGTATTCGGTTGTGTGGAAGCCTATTAGCTTGTTGCACAAAAGCGCATCGACAAGCTCTTTGCCGACCGGCGATTTGACGATTACTTCCGGCTCTGGCCACGGCACGTGCCAGAACTGGCAGATTATTAGCCCCGCTTGCATGGACATCAGCGGTCCGGCCAAGGGCACCTGAAAGTCATGCAACCAGCACAGTGTGGGAAAGCTCTGGGAAGAAACGCTCAAACAATCGGAGGCGACAATTTCATTGACCTGGCGGAAAGCCTTCCAATTCTCAGGCTCGAATTTTGCCTTGTCGGTCAGACCGTGGAGCAATGGGAACAGGTAATCGTTGGCTGCCTTCCTGTGGCGCTCAGCCAGAAGCGGCGGAACCTTGGGCGAATAGAACGAAAACCCTTCCGGAGAATCATCTGTCTGATTGGGCAGCGATTGACCTTCAATGGCAAACCAATGCACTTTCGTGCCCAGACGTTTGACGACAGGCTCCAGGCTCTTGCTGACTCCGCCTGATTGACCTGGTCCCGTGTAAGAAATCACCTTCAAGGTGGGTAAAAACAGCTCCAGTTCTTGAAAATCTTCCCGAGAAAGAGGGGTCAAAAGAGGTGGCGACTGGAGAGAAGAAGGCATTCTTGTCAGGTTCTCCGATAGAGGGACCCGTCGAAAACTGAGGCTGGCCTCAGTTCACGGGTGTACAGGGATAGGGCTCGATTTTGAAAAACAAGGCTCAATAAGCCC
>JAYRNY010000510.1:0-2817 GCA_041911975.1 bacterium
GGCTCAGGCATATAGCCGCGAAGAGCAAGAATGGCGAAGAGCACAGGAGAAGCATCCATCCAAATTTGCAGGACGCATCAGTGTGAACCATGACTGATTTCAGCCAAATCATAGCCCAGCAGGCGGAAAGTCCGAGCGTGAATCCACTCATCAATCCGACCAAACGGGGACGAACCAAGTAGCCTCTCCGTACCGCCGACCAGACAGCGAAATTGAAAAGCGGGACAACCAGCAGCAATGTTAATTTGCCCAACTCTTCGAGAAAATTCAGATGTTGATCTGTTGCGAGCGAATAGGCTCCGTAAGCAAAGAGTGCGAGTCCTGGAATGACTGATCCGAATGTGACAACGAAGACTCCTTCAAACGGTGCGCTAAAAGCGCTAAATTCTTTCTTGGACTTAAATATGGACCTCTCGGCGACGACGTGAAATACGATGGTCAGAAGACTCATCACTGCAAGCGAAGGCCAGAACAATACTGGCGTTTTGAACAGACAGACTGATGTCGCTGCGATCACGATGGCCAGCGACAGGTAGAGCGATGGCTCCTTCAAGATATGACGATTTCCACCGTCAAAACCACTGATCTTGGGTGGCGTGAACTCTGTGTTCTCTGGTGTGTCATGTTCGAAAGATGTATCAGTTGAGTCTATTTCTTTAGTTGATGCAGCTGACTCCGGCGCGTCATGCAATGTTGACTCCGCCTGAGGTGAATCAGGCGGCAATTGATCTACGGTGTTCATGATGAAAACCTCGAATGCGAATGTTCGTGATGTAAAAATGCAAATTGGTGCCGTGCTCAGATAACGCGCGGCATTTCCAATAGTTCAACGATCCAGCTCAGAGCTGCTTTAAATAATCTGCGCTCAGGTGGCAATCTGAACACAAGGCGTTTTTAGCGTTCACGCATTATGGGCCTAACCGAAAGCGCCGTAAAGACTGCGTTTTGGAACTTAGTGGGGACTTTCCCATTTCTTTGACTTTGGTGCCGCCTTTGTTCGAGGACTGGGGAAGCCTATTGTAGCACAACCCTGTGGTGGTTTTGGGGCGTGTGATGCTCGTGTGATCATTGGTTCGTATGCTCGGGTCGTTGATGGAGGAACCCACCCGATGCCAGACACAAGCGATGCTAGCCCGAAACAAGTGGCTCAACCAAAGGAAACACTGAACGACGATGTCTATAAAGAAATTGCCAGTTACATAAGTATGGCCGCGGCAGTTATTAAAGATACATCCCTAAGTTCTGTGTTTTCGAGTAGTCCCAAGGAATGGCCCGATATATATTCCGGTAATAATGGAAAATCAGGAAATGCTCCAAGGCAGATTACTGAAATGCAGAATGAAGTAAATTCCGGCGGGCAGACGACGCAGCCGGTAAGAGACGGAAGAGCAGGTAGCCCGGGAGACAAGGTGATTCTTCCTGTCGAAGGAGTCATTTCGAAGACGCCTGTTGCTGATCCCTCTCAAGTAGCGGACAAGTTGATCGGCGAAAAGGAACTTGGTAAAGATGCGTTTGAGAAGGTCCAATCTTTGTTGAAAGAGAAAGGACCGCAAGCTGCACAAGATTATGTGAAGCAAATAAATGACGCGCTCAAAGAGAAGGATTCAAAATTACAACTAGAAATGAAAGAAGAAAGTTTTGCTGGACGCGGACCAATCGGTATGAAGAGAGGATGGCCTGCTGTTGATAAAACGGAGCTGAAACTCGTAGATCAATCGAAGCCTAAAGACAAAGATGCCGATCCTGGAGAGCAGCCATCGTGGTTACTGAAGAGGACAGAATCTGAATGGGGACCAATTGAAAAGGACAACAGTAAGAACGAGTTCCCAGCTTACGAAAAATTTGAAACTCCAAAGCAAAAGCAAGAGCGCAGGGTAGAAGCAGAGGCGACCGAGCTTCTTAAGAAGCTCACGGAGACTAAAGACCTCAAGTCCATTGCAGAGCAACTAGAGAAGTCGGAAAATTTTGAGGATGTAGTCAAAAAGATCAATGAGAAACTCCAGCCGAATGGAAGCATAAAGGCCGACAAAATAGAGGAGCCGAAAATAGATCTTGAGCAACTTATAGGCAAGTACAGGTTCGGAAACAACTATACAGTAACCATGAAAATGGCTGGACAGCCGGATCAGTCGATTGGTGTTGACAAGCGGTATCGCTGGTCGCCTCGTGACGAATATCATTTTTACAACAGCGGGAGTTAACGGACGGCCAGCAAAAAAGGGATAGGATGGTGGAAGTTGGGTCCATCATCCTTTTCCATTGAGTCAGGCATTTTGAATTCTTATAGTGGGTACTACACTGCATTGGCCGGCACCAAACGCTTGGTAATAACGCGAATGCTGATTTGCGGTATTTGCGTTTTATGCTTCTCAAACTTCTTCGAATCACCAGCTTATTCTAACGAGGCAGCCAAGGCTGATAACGCGGCTGAGTTCAAAAAGCTTGAGTACGACGCGTTTCTCCACACGAAGTCCGGAGAATATTCGTTGGCGTTGACGGAATATCAGAAAGCAGCATCTCTGGCTAAAGACAATCCAAAAATCTGGTCTCAACTGGCGGCTACATACAACGTGCTTGGACGCCAGAGAGAAGCGGTTGAAAGTGTTGGCAAAGCAATTGCGCTTGCACCTGGCGATATGGAATATCGACTGTACCGTGCTGAAGTGAGTATGTCCGCAGGTGATCATCAGTCTGCAATTAATGACTTGAAGTTTGTGCTTGCCCGAAAGCCCTTTGATCGCAAAGGTGTGTTTTTGACTGGAAATTACTACACAGCAACTGGGCAGGACACAATTGCTGCTAGGTACTATCGGCAAA
>JAYRNY010000511.1:0-2458 GCA_041911975.1 bacterium
AAAGCATTGGAAAAATCGACTCTGCGCAAAAGGAGATGCGTGACAGCAAAACCGACGCGGATGACTGCAAAGACGGCGGAAAGAAAAACACCGACGACTTCAGACCTGGCGATAGAACCTCGCGCAATGATGGACGCATGCACGATCATATGTACCGCGGCGGCCGCGCGTATGCGGGCGGCTCGCCCTATTTCGACGAGAGCAGCGGCGGTTATATGAACAATAACGACTATGGAAGAACCGACGCAGGGATGTGGAATTCTAACGGACAGGATTCCAGAGTCCTTAACGTCGTCAATCCACTGGGCGAAAACGACCAGATCATATGGGATTCGAACAGCATGAGACCCTCAAGAATCAGATTGAGCAATCCAATTGGCGGTGGCAGCACCACAATCGACCTGGATAAGATTACCGAAACAGGTGACAAGATAGCCGCAGTCGTTGATCCGGGGCATCTCTTACCGAATGCCAGCGATCTTAGCGATCCTGGGAAGTTGACCAAGAAAATTCTGGACCCGTTTGACTTGTTTTAGTTAAACGCGATCGTTATTCCTCCAACAACCGCAGGGGAGGCAATCGCTTCATCAAAGTAGTGGTGGCATATATGCCGCCCGGTCAGGGAGCCCTTTGCGGCTCCCCTAAGACTTGAATAGCGACTGAAATTTCTTGCGATGATTTTCGATCGGGCCCTGCATCTCCTTGCTGTGCGCCTTGTCTCTAGTGTAGATTGCTTGTGCTTCGTCCATGATTTGCTGGCAATTCTTCTTATCGTTGAGAGCAAAACACAGTTCAGAAATAGTCAGACAAAGCGAAACATCCGGCTCGCTTTTGTGACGATAATGCGATTTGTAAGTGGAAAGAAGCTCTGTCTTGATGCGCTCCGCCTGAGGTCTATCCTTGCCGGAAAAAGCCAGCGCGGTGCCCAATCCAGCTTTACACATAAGCCCAAGATGATCGTAGTCTTTGTCGTTCAAGCGAGCAATTACTTCGATAGCTTCTCTGTACAATTTTTCCGCCTCGGCATATTTCTTGCGTTCAGTCAGATGCGGAGCTGTTTGAAAGAGTGTGCTTGCCAGTGGTCCCGGCTGCGGTGGATTGAGGTTGCGGCATATGTCTACAGCTTCGAGCCTGCACTTGTCGCCTGCATAATTGTCACCCAGGACGCCTAGCGCGTTAGCTTTTAGATTGAGCATTGCCGCAGTGAAGGAAGAACGCTGTCGCCCGTGAGAATTTTGCCACTGTAAGCCCTGATCGAGCGTTTTCAGCGCATCTTTCGGTTTGCCTATTTGTATTTCCATGGCCGCTGTATCGATGAAGCAATACTCCATCAACCAGTCGTGCGAGAATGTTCCGTACTTTGTCATTTCTTCTTGCGCGCGCTTGGCGTAGGTTATGGCTTCCTGCGGATTGGTTTTCTGGCAGGCTTTGTAGAGCAAAAGATGGCAGTTAATCAGCTGAAAGCGCGGCATGTCCCTGGCGCTGAATGGCTCCGATTCGAGCAAGATTTTTCTTGCTTCGGCATATCGCTCTTGATCGATGAGCATTTGCGCATAGGAATTGAGGGTGTAGGAGAAGTTTGTCCACTGCTTTAGCTTGCGTTTGAGTGCGCAGGTTTCCTTGAAGCTTGTGTCCGCCTCCTGATAGCGTTTTGCGGCTGCCAGGTCCATGGCGTAAGCGCTCAGATACTCAGAGTAGGATGTGAGTGCGGAATCGTGCAGTTTGAACATGTCCAGGGCCCGTTTTCGATAAGGTATGGCTTGCGGCCGCAAGTTGTTCTGTTCGAGGGCAATTGCTGTCTCCAGCATGAGGTCGAAATCCATTCTGGAATTTTTGGCGATTATCTTATCTGCTAGTTTCTCAGCCGCGCGGCAGCTCTCCAGCATTTCCGGCCAGCGACCCTGGTATTGACGTATGAGACCGATAAAAATGTGGTCTTCAGCGGAATTTGTCGCATTTTCAACGGCGAGAGGAACTGCCGCGTCAAGATCTGCCATTGAAAAATTGGAGAACTGCCGCAGGTCATCTTCAAATACGGGTGCAATCAGGTCCGGCTCACCTTTTTCGATGAAAAAATAGCGGACGTCTCTTAGGCTGTTTCTGTATTCGTTTTCTCTGATACCATATTTGGTGCGAAGTTCGGCGAGAATTTCGAGAACTTCATTGCCAAGTAACTTTCCGCCTTGATTCTTGAATGCGTTTGCGGAAGCTATTAGCTGGTCGCGTTTGGAATGGCGGTTTTGCGTGCGCTGCGAAAACCCCGGCCCGCGCAAGTTGTTGGTGCTCGCATCGTTCGAAATGCCTATGCTTACTTGCTCGTGTTCGGACAGGGCCCGTGCATCCAGTCTCTTTATGCGCGCGGCAGCGGAGGTTGCGTCAGTTGGATCGATTTTCAATTGGGGCTCGAGCGCGGCAGCTTTCTCCAGGAGTTTGCGCGCAGATTCGTAGTTGCCATCTT
>JAYRNY010000512.1:0-6679 GCA_041911975.1 bacterium
AGCGATTGGTCCTGTTGACTGCATTTTCAGCGCCTTAAACAGAGACTCTCTGGCCAGTCCGACCCACCCCGCCAGTCTGAACTGCAGTCCGAGCTCATAATACTGCTGAGCGCTCAGCCCGTCGGGAATCTCTCTGGATGGCATTGTCATGGCTTACAAGTCCTCTTATTTTGAGCGAGCCGCGACATCAGATGATACCCAAAAATCGATGCCTACCTAATACAATGTATATTCCGCCATTTACTTACTGACATTGGAAACTGCCTGGAGGAGAGCTAGAGGTCGCCCTCGACAATGCCCACGAATTCCATCTCACAGCTATTCAAGCCGGCACCGTTTGTCGAACGCCTTCCGGACGAACGGATTGATCCTGAATACAAGCGCTATCGCGCGCAGATTTTGTGCACAATTTTTGTTGGATACGCGGCCTACTATCTAGTTCGCGTCAACATCAATGTCGCAAAACCGTTTTTGATCAACGAGCTGGGCTTCACGAAGAGCGACGTCGGTATGCTCGCTTCCGCACTGATGGTCGCGTATGGCGCCAGCAAATTTTTGATGGGAAACGTTTCGGATCGATCGAATCCGAGATACTTCCTCGCCACCGGACTGATTCTTTCGGGGCTCATGAACCTGGTCTTCGGATTTCTGCCAGGTCTGGTGTTCATGGTAGTGGTCTGGTCGTTCAATGGATGGTTTCAGGGCATGGGCTGGCCGCCGTGTGGAAGAACAATGGTGCACTGGTTCTCGGACAGAGAGCGGGGCACAAAGATGGCCATATGGAACCTCGCTCACAATGTAGGCGGAATGCTCGCTCCCATCATTGCCAGCTATTCGATCATTCTATTCGGGTCATGGAAGAGCGCGTTTTTTGTGCCCGCAGTTCTCTCGATAATCACCGGAATACTTGTGATTATCTACATGCGAGACACGCCGCAATCCGTCGGGTTGCCGCCCATAGAAGAGCACAAGAACGACTTTCCAACCACCGCCGTCGAAGACAGAGAAAAAGAACTTTCCGGCTCGGAGATTCTCTTCAAGTATGTGCTCAACAACAAATTTCTCTGGATATTCGCCGCTGCCAATGTGCTGGTCTACATCGTCAGATATGGCGTGGTGAATTGGGCGCCTACTTATCTCACCGAAGTGAAGGGCTACTCGATTGAGAATTCGGCGTGGCAATCAGCATTGTACGAGCTCGCCGGCATTCCCGGTATGCTCTTCTCCGGCTGGGCGAGCGACAGAATCTTTCACGGGCGACGGTCACCAGTTATGGTGTATTCCATGAGTCTCATCGCCGGCGCGATTTTGCTCTATTGGCTCAATCCCAGAGGCAATTACATGGTCGACTCGATTGCGCTGCTGGCCATCGGGTTTCTCATTTACGGACCCGTCATGCTGATTGGCGTCGCCGCCTGCGATCTTGTTCCTAAAAAAGCTGTGGGCACCGCAGCAGGATTGACCGGCTTATTCGGATATCTTGGTGCTACCGCTGCGGAAGCAGGCATCGGCGTCATCGTGCAACACTTTGGCTGGAACGTAGGCTTCATGGTGATAATCGCGGCTGCAGTACTGTCGATCGTCTTACTTGCTCTAACATGGAACGTCCACGACCGCCGCAAAGAGCACGCCTAACTTTCGGCGCGTCAGCCGGCAGCCGGCGCCGGGCGGCATGTAAGCCGCCCCTACAGTTTGAGATCTTGCAGGGGCGATGCCATTCATCGCCCGGCTTTAGTACTATGCTGAAGAAACGATCGATACAAAAATGGGAGCGATGCCATGCATCACTCAGTTTCAATACAATATTGAAGAAACCATCGATGCATCAATGGGAGCGCCGGCGGTTCGCCGAATTTCTATAGGCGATTCAAAGAATTTTTCTCGAGATATATGTATCTATTTCAGATCAATTACAGATCGGTGTTTGAGGAGTCGAAGACGCCGAAAACGCCCTGAAATTGAACGAAACAAAAAATTAGTCCAACCCCCTTGACAAAACGGCGGGGTAGGAGCATGATTTAACTCCCTACGCAAAATTTACTACCAAAGTCATGTTCGCTTGGCGCGACTGCTACTGCAGCGTGCACAGCGGTTTGTCTCAAAAGGACTACTGCCGGCGACACTAAACTTTGTTTGGTTCATCTCCCAAGCGCACAAATAGTCTCGAGAATCTTCGGATTCGCGATTCCGATTGCGTTCCCTGTCCGACCGTTAGCCTACTCCCCCATCCAAGGTCTCGCACAGTGGTAACAACTACTCTTGATGCAACTGCCGATGGCAGTAATTTTTCACGCGCCAGAATTTCCCCTCAAGTCAATGTAAGCGAGTTGTACGAAGGTGCATCCGATAGACCGCGCGGTGGCTCCTCAAGCCGCTTGAGCGACTCTGCAGATGGACGCGACAACCTCTCCTTCGGCTCAGAGATCTACGGCAACAATGATATTTTTGCCAGACATAGAGACCTAGACTTCAGCAGAAACAGCGCGGGCGACCCCTTCTCACTCGATGTAAAACCTCTCAAATTAAGTTCCAACCGAGCCGCTGATTTCCTCGATGGAAAGACGTTTGGAAATGCGGGACTTCCGAGTCTGACAGATTCGTTGGATCCCATGAAGCAACGTGTCGGCTTGGATGCGAACGGCCGCAATTACACTCTTGCCGCTGGCGACGAAAAGCCTGATTTCATGCGCAAACAAATCGGGTTGGACGCGCAAGGATGCGACTACACGCGCAAAGGTCGTTCGCGAGAACTTCTCAAAGACGACCCATCGCTAAACGATGACAATGTAAGCGCGTGTAAAGACAAAGATCCAAATGCCCCGGTGAAAAATCTGGATACCGACCGCGTAGATCAAAATATCGATCCGAATGATCAAAATGCGGACCTGACGGATCAATCGAATGCCGGCGCACAGAGCGGGTTGACGCCGCAAGAACAAGCGCAGATCATCATGAAAGACATCTGCGAGTCTTTGATGAAGGCTTTGCAAGTCTGTCAATACCTGCGCCCGGAATTCTTCAATGCGTTCTGGTCGAACCTCTGGGATGCATTGCAGAGAGACCTCAACATTCAACCGCCTGAACCCACTCCCGAGCCGGGTCCAGAACCTGGTCCCACACCAACACCAGTACCGCCTGGTCCGTCCCCCACGCCCAGACCGGAACCACCAGCCCCAACTCCCACACCAAAACCAGGTCCCGAACCAACTCCGGAACCGAAGCCACAGCCTACTCCGCAGCCGAACACTGGCGATGTCGATGCTCTCTTCCAGCGCCTTGACGGCAATCAGAACGGACAGATGACGGCGAAAGAATGGGTCGACGCGCATGACGCTATCGACACAGACAAAGACGGTTTTGTCAGCCAAGCCGACATGGAAGCAAAGTTCGGAAAGAACTCAGCCACAACAGCCATGTTCAACACTACCGACGAAAACCACGACGGCAAAGTCGACGCACGCGAATGGACTGCGGCATACGGTCGCATGGAATCGACCAAAGACAAAGACGCTACAGTTGCGGTAACGGAATTCCGCGAATTTCTGAAAGGCGTCGATGTGCCGCCGACACCCACGCCCACGGACGGATCTGTCGAAGCATCGCGCGAGAGACTGCACAAGACATTGGAAGGCAATTTCAGCGGCGACAGACTGAAGCGCATCGACGATATGATGACGGAATTCGAGCAGCGTGGTAAAGAACGCGTCGAGGCTCGAGTGCTCGCAGGTCACGATCGCGCCACCGAAGAAAAAGAGTGGAACGAAAAGATCAAGAAGACCTACGATAATCTCAACGACATGGTCAACTCAGATTCGCCCAATGCTCCGTACGACAAAGCGACGCGAGCCAACATGGCGGAAAACGCGCTCTATCTGGTAATGGATCCGTCGAAGTCAAACCAGGGACAACACGGCACCTGCTGGATCGAATCCGAAATCAATTTGCTCGGACTTACTAATCATCCGGACGACATGACCCGCTTGCTGAAAGAGGTCACAACCACAGGTTCGTACACAGACAAAGACGGCAAGAAATACAATGTTCCCAGCCAGCTTCTGCAATTCCCAGGCGAAGAGAAGAGCTGGACTATTTCCAACGCCGACAACGGACTGCGCAGTCCGGTAGGTGCGATATTCGACAGAACAATCTCCTACATGGACGGCCGCACCGACGGTGGTACCAACGGCGGATCGCCTGAAGAAGCCGCATACCTGATGAAGAAGGTCACCGGCGATCAGGTGATGCAGATTGTTCAAATCAGAGACAACAATCTTTCTCAGAGTGACATCGACCGCATTACGTCGAGCCAGTACAAACAAGCCATGCTCGAACAGGGCGGAGTAATCAACCTCGGTCCCGGACACATGTTTGTTGACCGACTGGTCAAAAACAACGGCGAGTGGGATATCGTCGGTGACAACCAATGGGGCGCCGGCAACGATCAACTGATCGGCCGCGTCACCGATCTCAACTCCTGGACTGTACAAAAAACCCGCGAGACGTTCAGACCAGACTCACAAGGCTTCCTGCGCATTGCCAACGACACTCCGATCGGAGTACGCTCGTCCTCTTCGTACTCAGCTTACAACTTAAGCGGCTCTTACGGCGACTCGTCGGCACCGATGGTTGTGGCAAGAAACGGTGACAATACCGTTATTTACGACGACTACAATCCTGACTACAAACTCGACGTGCCGGGCGGCAACGGCGAAATCGAAGTGCCGGAAGGTGCAGAGATGCAAGTTCAATTCCGCCGGGTCGACTTCGAAAAGCGGCGCGAAGAGATGATGCGCCACTGGCAACAACGCGTAGAGAGGGCAAACGCAATCAAGTCAGGCGCAGCAGCTGGAGATTTGGAAGAAATTGACGACGCCAAAATAGCAGCGGACCTCAAAGCCCACTGGACAAAGTTGAGCCAGCGTGCAGCTTTGGAAGGAGTGTACCGGTAATGTCCGAAACCTATAACAAGTACGAACCCTCACTCAGTCGCTTGTCGGATGCAACCAATGCCGGACTGGCACTCATGATAATCAACCAGCCGGGTGGAGCGGTGCATGAAGTTGTAGCGAACGGAAATGAGTATAATGAGCCGGTCCTCCTTGCTCAAGCCGGAGCAGAAGCAGGAAACTTTGACGCGTATAGAATAAATGCAGGCGATCGGCAAAATCGAAGAGTAGCTATGGATACCAACGCTCCACAGAAGATAGAAAATTTCGGTTCCGTTACTTCGATGGAATTGCCGAAGGGATACGGGCGCATGCGCGTTCCTGCTGATACCGGCTACATCAACATGGATGAAGCACCCAAGCTCTTTCAAAAGCAAGGTGACGAAGACTCCAAAGTTGGAGTATGGAATCGCAACCTGAACAAACCGGAGACTTTCGCCAACTTGAAAGAAATTTTTTCGAAGCCCGCGCATCAACTGGCGGACGACGAGTACTTCAAGATTTCCGATTTGATGAATCCAGGTCCCTGGTCCGGCAACGGTCGCGGGCATGAGATCTCGATGGGCACGACCAAAGTCAACGGCAAAGACGCCATAGTCTACGACTACTGGATGGGCAAAGACCCTGCAAAAGACACGCCCATGTCAAAACTTGGCGCCGACGATATACGCTGCCGCGTCGTGTTTGTACCTAACCAACGCGACAACAAAGTCGACGTCCTCTGGATGCGCGCTCCCAACAACGAGTTCGATCAAAGAGCAAGAGAATTCGACAATTCCCTGCGCTCGATTCGTTGGAAGTAATGTCCGACGCCATGCGGCGCCGACACTTTCAGACAATCCGAAATGAGTGCTCAACCGGGATTCTTCAATTCAGTGCCGACCTCATTTCTCCAACGTGAAGCAAGTTTCAAACTGAGGCAGATCCATCACTGTTCCTAATGACTGATTTTGCATGTCAATCAGGTCCATGAGATTCGAGCGACCCTTGCAGACAATTGCCGGCCAGCGTGGTGGTTCAACCTGCCAGCGTCCATCTGCAGTGAGCATATGAGAGCGGTCCGACGAAAAGACACGCACGAAATCGTCCGCGTCAATGACGCGAAACATCGGGCGAAAACCCTCCGGCGCGGGCGGATCTCCGAACGTGCATTCAATATATTTTGCGGCCGGTGTCGGGACATCGAGCAGAGTATCCAGATCAAAGACCTGCCAGCCATCTCTATAGAAAAACATCACGACATGGTAATCCCAGAGTACCGGCTCACCGAGCCCCATCCGAGCACGCTGGTTCCACAACGCACATTGTCGCCGGGCGTTGGAAATCAGCACAACTTTCCTATCGAACGGTCGAAAGTCGTTTTCCTGACAAAGATGCCAGATGTTTTCCTCGCAATAATACGGCGCGTATTTGTAAGCCTCTCGATTCATCTGTGCATTCTACCCTGTTGCGCTGCCATATACGCGCACGGGCTCCTGCAACCAACATTCACCAATCGTAATGGCGCTTTGCATGCGCCCACTCATTTTCACAGCAAATCTTGAAAACCCGACAATTTCACGCCTGGCTTCGGAAAGCGCTAAAATCTAGGCGCGAGGGGCTAAAAGTGGACATCATCGAGCGCTTCATAAAGTGGATGACTCAACCGGTCTTCGTACCTTCTCCAGATAAGGAGATAGAGAAGCTCGCTCGGCGGTACCGCATCGACATATTTTGGCAATACAAACAAACTA
>JAYRNY010000513.1:0-2419 GCA_041911975.1 bacterium
AAGATATGATCTCGTCATGATGACCTCCCAATTGGTGGTTTTGTAGTTCGCAAACGCAAACTTACCCGGGTTGTGAAAAACAGTCCGGGGAGGTCATCTAAATTTTCAACGGAGCTTGGGACGGTCTCAGGCTTACTCTCTTTTTTTGATTTTTTACTAGGTTATGTAGGGGGAATTTGCTCTCCAGTAGGGTCTTGCCGGGTAAAGCTATTTTTCAGCCAGGTGGAAAAATCTGTGAATCGCTAGTTTAGTGCGCCAGACCAGCCAGTCCCAGTAGTCGCCCTGTGCAAAGCAGAAGTCGGCGAAATTCGTGTATACGACAGCGACGGGAATATTGCCCGAATTGTCCTCGGCGACTTTTTTGACTGCTTTGCCGAAAAGGTCGATCGCCTCTTGCTTTCTGCCGAAGAAGACTTCGCATCTGGCAATGCACTGTTTTTTTGCGCGGCCCACGAAAGCGCCTTCGGACCCCTCTATGACCTACCCAAAAAAGCCCCGCGTAGTCGCCGCTAGCTGCGCCACTAATACTTAGGGACTAGTCCCCAGAAAGTCTCTATGAGACTGGTTTTGCTGTGCTATTGAAAAATATTGGCTGAGCTTACTAGGGTCGAGGCATCTACATCCATTCCATCTTTTCACTTGAAGGAACACCCGGCACAACTGCAACCAGCAAATCGGCAAATATCCACCATTTCAGCGAAATTTCCTACTGCAATCAAGCAAGCGTTCGGTGTCGCCCTTCTCAGCTGGTTGAGAAATGGCTTGTCTGCCGGCGCTAACTCTAACTCTCGAAGGAGAATTGTCATGACTATCATCAGCCCCACAGATCCTCGTATTACTGCCAAAGCCGCTTATGCAGACGAGGAGATCAACAGCGGCTCACCCGTTTTCGAATTGGCTCGCTTCGCGGACACGGTTTTCAGCGAGGACGCGGTCGGCGAGCTTCTGGTCGTTTCGATGTTCAGTGACGTCGAGGAGAAAGGCTGGTTCATCCGCTGGGACGCCAAGCTCAATGGCGTGATCGGCGCAGCTTGCCGTGAAGCGAACTTTACCGCTTCGCTCGGCGAGCACACTCTGGTCGATGTCACCAAGGCGGTCGGCGCCACCGGCAAGAAGCACGTGCTCGTCGTCGGGCTTGGCCCGGTTACGTCCATGCAGAGCCGTTTCAACTGCGGGCTTTACAAGTTCGCTCTCGAGACTGCCGAAAAGCTGGAGGCGGAACGCCTTGTCCTGCCATTCTTGCCGGATCGCTCGAAGCTTTCGGCGCTTGCCGTGAGCGGCTCGATTGCCGTTCTGCGCTGCCGGGTCGGCGAGTCTGTCCTGCGCGGCAAGATCAAGAGCCTGAAGACGGTCAAGCTGCTCGTCTCCGGGCAGGCGGCCAACGCGGCTCTGCGCGGTTTGTCCAGCCGCAAGGAGGCGTTCTGCGTCCCCTGCCCCGAACCGGCGATTGTGAAGGAAGAAGTCCCTTCCGAGTAAATCATTCTTCAGTCTGATGGCGCCGTTAGCGCTATCGATTCCTGCGGACTAGTCCCAAAAGATGTGCGATGAAAGCATGCTCAAAAAGCAGCTTTCTCGCACAGCTAGCAAACGGAGAATTACCATGGCTCGCAAGACCAAAATCACCGATCTCAGCGACATCGACCTTCAGAAGATTCGCGTGTCGGCACTCGACCTGCAGCTTCGTTCGCTGCGCTATCAGGCGCGAGCGCTCGACTCCATCAGCACCGAGCACACCGCCGGCATCAACCTGGGCACCAGCCGTTATTACGACTACCTCGACTCGACCGTCGGAGTGTTCGTCAAACGGGTCAAGGAATTCCTCACCGTCGCCGACACAATGCCGGCTGACAAAGCCTGCAGCTGGATTGCTTCGATGGCGGCCTGGAAGAACACCATCATCGGCCAGGCTGAAGACCATGAGAACTTCCAGTCCAGCGTGGCTACGGCGCGCGTCAAGGCGGATATCGCCGGGCGCCCCGTTTCTCCGCTCGACGATATCCCGAGCGATTTCACCGCTCAGGAAGTGAAGGCGCACAGCTTCTGCCTGACGGCTGAAAAGGCGCAGCTCAAGACGTTTTCCATGCAGGTTGCCGCGACGTGCAATCTGGGCATGGAGATCATTCTCACTGCTGCTGCGGACGCCGGCAAGAAGCGCGAAGCTGCCGCCGCGAAGGAGGACGTTGCCGCCAAGTAAATACATCGGCTGACTGAATGCTGATGTAAGGCTCGCTTTCGCGCACCCCTGGAAAGAAGGCAGGAAAGACTCCTGCCTTCTTTCGGGGGTGACCAGGACGTCGTTGAATTTTTCTGACCTGCCCTGTCCAAGAGGATCGTAGCAGTCCGAAAATTCACTTCGTTCTGGTCACTTTCTTTACTTTTTGACCTTTTTCTTCCTTTAAGCCAGGCCAGGATAGGCATT
>JAYRNY010000514.1:0-3004 GCA_041911975.1 bacterium
ATCAAGGAGAACGCAATTGCGATCCAGGTTGATGTGGACAAGAATGAAGAGCTGATGTCGGCAATGAAGGTAGATTCGATGCCGACTGTAATCCTCTTTTCTCCCAGACGCGGCGGCAAGGAATTCGGACGCAAATCCGGATTTTTGGATGCATCAGAGCTATTGCACTGGATGAAGAAAGCGATGGGTCGGAAGTCCCCTGCAACCACGGGGCAGTCTGGCGAAGCCGCCGAGAAGCCCGGCGAAGCAGCTGCGCCCGGCAAGCCGCAAGAGCCCGGCAAGGCCGCAGAGAAGTCCGATGATGCTGACGAAAAGGAAGCAGCAGGTGATGATGACAATGCCTTGTGGGAGCACATTGGCAAAGCGCACGAAATGCAGTCGAAGCTTCGCAATGCTGAATATCTTGATGAGCTTGTTTGGCTGTGGTGCAATGTCTCGAAAGGCAGCGAGCACTTTAACGATATTCGCATGAAAATGGTGCCCGTTGAAATGAAGCTCCTCGTTGAAAAGTTTCCGTCGGCGAAGACCAAGTTTGCGGACATGCGTGAGGTTGCCGAGAAAGCAGAAAATCGTGAGGATTGGATTGTTCTAAATGGAGTTCTAGGTGATAATGCGCTCACCGTGGCCTGGTTTGACAAAGTAAAAACCGATCCTCAGAAGCGCGAGTTTATTCTGAACAATTCTTCCTTGTTCGAACAACCTCTATTTGCTGCATGTAGATGGGCTGATGCGGCTGATTATTTGTATCCTCGGCCGCTCGAGTTAATCAGCAAGTACTTCAAAGAATCTGAAAAGATGAAGAAGCCGCGGCCTCACACCGAGGTGGCTAAAGATTTCGATCCGTTTCCATTCATGATCACTCTGGTTTATGGTGCTTATGTCGGCGCTGGTCGCGATGCAATTGCAAAACAGATTCATGATGAGTGCTTGCGTCTCGACAACAGCGAAGCGATGCATGACACACTGGACAAAATGGCCAAAGCAATGGAAACAGCAAAAGCTCACATGAGTAAAACTACAACGGGCAAGGCTACTTCTGCCGCGCCACATAAGTCCGCCGCCGGCTCGCCGAGCAAAGCTGCTTCTGGATCGTCAGACAAGACCACACATACTATGTCCGTGCCTGCCAAAACCAAAGAGTAAAAAGGGCATGATGCATTTATGCTAATAAGCATACTTCGCGCCGCACAGACATTAGAGTCGCACCGGATCAAATTGCAGAAGCGGTTGCATTGTGGGAATCTTCAGCACATGGTCTGCGTAGCTGACGAGGTGTTCTTTGCGCTCCTCTTCAGAAATATGTGCAGGTTGATAGACGACGTAGGGCGGCATGACATCCATGCCAGTGAACTGCATCATTCCTACTTGAATGGGCATGAGCACTGCATTCATATCACCAGTGTGTGAATCGGGAACGTAATGCTCACGAGCGCCTCCTGTTGTGAGAGCGCATAGCCCGCGTTTTCCTCTGAAGCGGCCCGTTTCGTACATTTTTCCATATCCATATACTTTGCCCATTACGAATACTTTGTCGACCCAGCCCTTCATGATGCCGGGCAAGCCAAACCACCACAGAGGAAACTGAAAGATAAGCGTGTCGCACCACTCCAGTTTGTCTATCTCACCCTGGACATCGTCTGCGAATGTATTATTTTCCGACGCGTATGTTTCTTCTACTTGCTGTTTGTAATAGTCTGCGCTCTTTACCGACTTGAAATTGCGGCGGTCGCTGACCGGGTTGTATTGCATCGCATAAAGATCCGAGACCGTAACCTTATGTCCGGCGCCAATCAGCGCGTCGGTTGCTGCCTTGGTCATGGCTCCACTAAAGCTGTTCGGCTCCGGGTGTGCGTGCACGATGAATACTTTCATTTTGGTCTCCAGGTCAGGCGGCTACGGGTTCAGAACCAGCATAAGGCTACCAGACTGCGAGAATTAATTGCGAACTGAGCTGGAGTGGATCGTAAAACCCTGCGCCATTCAGGGGCGCGCTGCTGCGCCAGTTGCTCGGGCGGTAATTACGAAAAATCTTTCGTAACCGCCCCATTGAAGTCCGGCACCCAAAAAGAGACACTGCCGGTGACTTCTGCAAAGCCCTTTGTTCCTTGCCATATACACCCTCCGGATGTCGGTGCTGATGCCCGATTGCTGGTCCGAAGGTCGGGGTTTTGTATGCCCGACGAGCCCTCCACTGCTGGGTGCCCCCAAATGCCCGATATAACCTCCGAAACCATAAAAGAACAAAAGTCCGAAGGCGCGCTCAGTTGGGCGCAGCACAATGTGCTTAACCCCGCGCTCAATGCCGGTCCTCTAGCAATCTACAATGTCGTCGCCGATGCGACGCATTTGCCCGAGTGCCATTTGACCGTCGATGACGCGCAACCCTACTCGACCAACTGGTATGTGCAAAGTTTGTCCGGCGGCGCTGGAGCTGCTGTTCCACTGCTTCTAGCCGGTGCCGGTGCCGGCAAGCTCATGCGCACTGCTGATGCTGCGCTGGTTGGTACGCGGGCTGGTGAAGTCTTGAGTCCGATGTTGACGTCCAGCCGTGTGGCAAACATTGCCGGTGCGAGTGCGTTTGCCGCCGCTCAGAGACCGGACGCCGATCACACCAGGCTTGGAAATGCCATCGGCATGGGGCTCGGCTTTGCAGTCTTCGACAGAGGAAATACGCTCAGCCGGTCTTTGTCTATGCCGGCAAAGATTGCCGCTTATCCGGCAACCGGATTCCTTGGCGGTGCAGTCATGGCAGAAGGCTCGCAATTCTTCTCCAACGGCAAGCTCGCCTCCGGAGATCATGTCTTGCAGTCTGCCGTTCAAGGCATGGCGCTCAACTCGGTGATGCCGCTTGCAGGAGAAGGATTCAAGCGTATCTCGACCAAGGGCTCCGGCAACGGCGCCGAGACTAACAATGGCGAAGTCCGCTTAAGCAGCGGCATTCGCGGCGCCAAAGGCGAAGGCGAAGCCGAAGCCGGACTGAACGGAGTCGGCGAAGCGACAGTCA
>JAYRNY010000515.1:0-1950 GCA_041911975.1 bacterium
AAGAAGAGCATAAAGACGATTCTTTTCTAGACAAGATTGTTGATGCCTTCAGACCGAAAAATGGCGAGACGCACAAATAAATTTAAAAGCGCAGGAATAGCGACACTGGCGACCGTGTCGGCATTCTGCTGCTTTTCGCCCCTGGCATTTGCCACCAGGCTTCCGGCTGCCTTGAAGGCTCAAATCTCTACGAGCATGCCTCAGGTGAAACTGTTCCGCCTGGACGGCTCCCTGCAAACTGGCAGCGGAGATTTGTATTTGCCTCTGATGCCGCCGCAGAATTTTCAACCTGGAAAAACTGCCGGCGTAGAGGCTGTTTTTCCCTCACAGGAAAACCCTGATTTAATCGTGTTCTCGAGTGGCTGGTCTTTCTTGAGAGTGATCAAAGAAGGTCCACACCGCACATTGAAATTGCCTCAGTCTCTCAATGAGAAAGTGAGAAAACACGTCCTTTCATCGAAATTTCCGTCCGATCTACTCGTACCCGATTCGTTTGTCTTGCCGCTGTCCATGAAGTCGATTCGCGGCGATGTGTCAGTTTCCATCATTGACGATCTTTCTATCGCCAAACAAGCAACATTGGGCGAAGTTGTGGAAACAAGCGGTTCTGGAGTAGTCATTGCTACTTCTCCGAATTGCGGAAAGCTCGCCCTTCTCGACGACAAATCCTTCAAGAAAATAGATGAATTTCCCACCGAGGGCACTCCCTGTGGTATCACGTACTTTGGTGGCATCGTTTATGTCGCCGACCAGACCAAGCATAGAATTCTGCAATTCGATCCATCCAAGAGAGTCTTTCTTGGTCAGATTGATCTGCCGACAAAATGCGCACCCAAGGGCGTCGCGGCGCTGAAGCAGGGCAAACTGCTCTACGTATCGGAAAGCGCAACCAATCAGGTCGCGGTCTTGGAACTGCCTTCCGGTAGAGTCCTCTTGAGGACAAAGGTTCCTGCCGGTCCCGGACGTCTTGCCGTCACGCCCAATGGAAATTACCTCTTGGTTTTGAATGCGACCGCCGGCCTTCTCACCATGGTCAATACTCAGAGCCAGAGAATGATGGCGGCTATTCCGATTGGACCGACGCCCGGCTTCATGACGGTCAGCAAAGACAGCCAATTTGCTTATGTTGCCAGCAAAGGCGCCAATACGGTCAGCATTGTCGATCTTTCCAAAAAGGCGATTGTGCACAAATTGTCCACCGGCTCGGCACCGACAGGGGTCGCATTGAATGCCGATGAAACCAAGCTTTTCGTCGCCAACGCAAAAGACAATACGATCTGGGTTTTTGATTTGAAAACGAAAGCAAAAGCCGAAGAGATAAAACTGCCGATGGACCTCGATTTCCCGGGGGAAATTTCACTGATGCCGGACGGTGAGCGGCTGCTTGTTTCCAGTGAGGCAACAGACACTGTCGGCATTTTGAACACTGGCAACTTGAAATTTGAAGAGCAACAGATCATCGGATTCACAAGTGACGAGATCAAATGGTTTCCCGTCGCAAACGCGAAAGTGAATCAGTAGCTAAGGCATAATGATTCCTCTTTTATTCTTTAAGTGATTCTTATGCGAGTCAAATCCTCGATCGGGTGCCGGAGCTGCAGCCGAGGGCGTGCTGTTCGCGCCTGGAGAGCCCGGCAGTCGGCGCTGTCTGCGTTATAATTTATGCCGCTTTCGGTGTCCGGATCGTTAGATGCCATCGTATTTGATACTAAGAGTAGTAGCCTTCATCGTCGGCGTCTGCGTGCCGATGTTCTTCGTCGATCCTTTTGCATTCGCGGCATGCGTTATGCCACTTACAATTGCTCACTATTTTCTGGCGGTGCCGTATTCCAGGAATTATGTTGTGAACGTGATGAAGCGCCGGTCTACAGGCACATATTTCTTGGCATTGATAGCAGCATCACTTGTTTTATCTTCCATCAAAATTCCGGGGCTACTTTTTTTTGCATT
>JAYRNY010000516.1:0-5203 GCA_041911975.1 bacterium
GACTCGCAGAGTTTCAGCGTCTCACGATCAAATGGCACGATGCGTTGATCGAGCCGTTCGCGATCGCAACTGACGCACAGCACGCCGAGCGGCTTGCCTTCCTTTGATTTGACAGGCACCGCCATGAAAGGCATGGGGCGATCGAGCGTGTCGAAATCACTGTCGAGATGAGCTGTTAATTGGCGATCACCTTCATCCAATGGCGGACCATCAGAGATGTCGGCCAGTCGTTCATCGTCCAGCACTTTGCCACTCTGGAACTCGCGCACATCGGGGATAAGCAGGGGTTTGCCCGTTTTGAAAATCCAGCCGATCAGGTTCTGCCCCCGGTGATAAAGAGTAGCCCCCGCCGCAACCACCAGTGCGCCGGTGTCAACCATCAATCGGACGCGGCTACCGCCATTAGCCATACCAAAATAGCGACAGTGCCGGACACCCAGCATATGGCTCAATTGCAGCGTGACTAGCTGAATGACTTCTTCGGATTTCTGTTTGGACCCGATGTTGACTAGCTGCCGGATGTGCCCGGCCTGTTCGCGAATGACCGTAGTCTTTTCCAGCGTGTTGGCGATAATCTGAGCCACGATCACAGCGATATCTTCGTCTTCCCGGGTGAACGGCTGCTTGTCTTGTTTGGCGGGGAACTTGAGCACACCCATGATGGCTTGATGTGCCATCAATGGCACCACCAACAGCGGCTTCTTATCACCCGGCTCATAATAGTCGTGGCTGCCTTTGTAGCGATCGGTCCAGCTCAAATCGGCGGCGATGGCCTGCCGCTCAACCGGATCAGAAGCGTCGGCTAACCGCAACGGTACGCCATGGGCCAGAACCCAGCCTGTCAGCCCGCTGTTGACTGGATAGAACGCGCGCCCGGTCAGAAATTCGGTATTGGGGCGGCTGGTCGCAGCCAGGATCACATAGTCTTCTTTTACATCCTCGCGCTTGATGGGTTTGAGGTCTTCATCATACAGGACGCCATCTGCCGGGGGCATGAATTCCGGCCGCAGATAGATCGAACAAGCGGCAGCGTTCACCAGGCGTGGTGCCGTGTGAATGACAACCTCGACGAGCTCGTCGAAGTCGGCTATCGAAATGATTTCAGATAAGCGCGATAAGATATTGAGCCGCGAATCGCTGCTACGGGTCGAGTCATCCATTACTGCCTACTCCTGCGGTGAACCGAATATTGCTGCAGTCGGGCATTATTTGCTCGTCGCTGGTGACTGCGTTTTCACTGTGATGGCAAACACCTGAATAGCAGGTCTGACATTGCCCCCAGCAAGTGATGTGTCATGAATCTCAATGCTGACGAGCCGCTGATCGAGATGGTCACTTGGGACGGCAAAAGTGAACATATCCATCACCCAGCGCTTGCCGCCGTCGGTGTTAATATCCTGCCAAACTTCGGGTTTGACATTAGCCGCGATGATGTGCGGCGTGAGCCCGTTTAGTTTGCACTCGGCAGCGTCAACAGCCCATTCCCGAATGTTGTAGTCGGCTTGGAGGCGCACCGTAATCGGCAAACTCTTGTCAAAATTGAAGACCAATGTGCCCACATCCTCCGGCGTGGATGGTAAGCAGTCGTAGGATGTATTCATGAGCAGATACACCTTCAGTGGCCGTTCAATGTGTATAGGGATCGTCACATCCGCCGGTAAACTCCGGCTGCCCGGGAGTGGATATTCAAACTGGGTTTCAAGGGTTGCCGCGCGATCGCCAAAATCAAACGGGACGTTGTCCGGGCCAAGGTAGATGATACCGCGTGGCCACTTGGGATAGCGCTGAAGGTATTCAGGATGTTCATAAGCACCGGCAGCGCCCAGATCGATCGCGTAGTATTGCCCCTGGGAGTCGGGAGCAGCATTGCCTTGGAGCGTGTTGTTGCTCAGCAGGATGATAATCACACACCCTAGGACGATGAACAATGACACGCTCAGGATCGCTGCATTGGTGCGCCGCGCCGTTGTCTGCGGCGAAGGGGAATATGAGTTGGATGGATACGGGTTGATGACAATGGGCGTCGGAACATAGGTGAGAGCGTCGAGGCTAATGCCGACCGGTTCAGCCTCAGGCTCGGGCGGATGATGTTCCCGGATCAAAGAGTCAAACAGCCGTAGGGCATACGTGATCCAGTAGTCGAGCGCCGCAACAATCAACAAGAGCGGCACGATCCACCAGTTGGGGCCAAGCCAGTAGACCGACCAAAATTGAATATACGCATACAGCACCAACAGATTGAAAAAGCCCGCAGCAATTAAGGGTAGATAATTATTAAGATCCCGGCTGAGGCGGCGAGTATAGTAGGTTGAACTGACAATGAACCATGCAACCAGAATGCCCGAGATAAACGCCGCAGGCGGAATTCCGCCGCTGGCGTTTGCTGATGGCGGAATGTATTGTGGAACAGCCGGTTGCTGGACAACTAAGTAAATCGTGATTAGGCTCGCCACGAAACCTACAGAACTGGGCAAGATAATGAAAAGCCACTCCCACCACGCGAGGTTTTGAAGATATTCTTTGAAAGTCGGTTTGCGTTGGCCCATGCCTCTTCTCCAGCAATTGAAGACTTGACTTACCCGCTTGCCGTTTCTGCGAACCACATTGAACGACTAAATGCCATCAGCTCTTGTGCCCCCACTACTTTTTCGACACTTAACCATAAGCCCCGCATAGCATCTCTTCTACGCCCCATCCGCTTATCCGTTGCGCCGCAGGCATCCGTTGAACCGCCCTCACCCGCCCTCCACAATCCGAATCTCCTCCGCCGTCAACCCGTACAACTGATACACCAACTCGTCGATCTTCCGCTCCAAGGTTGACGTGTCTGCATAAAGATCAGACTGCTTTGCCACAATTATCCTCTCGAAGAGTCTAGTTATCGGTGCTTGTTTCGCAGAGTTCGGCTGGAAGATCGGGATTGCTAGCAATGGCTCTTTATCAATCTGGAATTGATGGCCCTGCATTTTCCCCTTATGCCGTAGCCAGAATGCAACCAATTTTGAGTTTAATAGTGCTGTGAGGAATTTCAGATCTATGCGAGTAGATTTGATTACATAGAATGTCTGTGAAACGTAACAATCGAAGTCGGTGTAGGTGAATGTCGGTTCAGCACATTTTCGTGCAGAAACAATCTTTTCGCCTCGGAAGAACTTCTCATCACGACTTCGATGTAGTCCATATGGGTAATTATCAGAAGTAATCACTGCCGCAAATTTATCAAGATGACGCCTAATGTGCGGATACTGAATCATTCGTTTTGGATCCTTGAATGACGAATCTGTGTAAATGATCCAGAACGAGTTTTCCTTGTCCCCGTAATATTTGTGCAGCTCGCTGGTAGTGTAGTATGGTTTGACTAAAGCGAGTTCGTCTTTTGTGCAACCTAGCGTCTTCTTTTCGGGATCGGATAACACGAATATTCCTTCACCGACTTCATATGCGCCGCCAAGCATAATTTTGGATGCGTTGTTGACTGCATCCTGGGGTGCAACAATCCCTTGGGCTACTTCATCCCTTTCATCAAGCAGGAAATTTGCTTGTTTTGCAAGCTTGTTTAGTACTTGTTCAATCGGTGTGTCTGCGAATACAAAGAGCTTGTCTTTCAAATAGGCTCTTTCAAAAGCAGGAGTAAGGTATACGGCTTTATCATTTGGGCTTTTGTTCAATACATCTAGGACATCGTCAAACGTAGCTCTGGCATCCACGAGTTTCCTTAAATCAAATTCGTAATTCTGTTGCTCATTGTTCCTTGCGCAAATAAGAATCATAGTCTGAATATCAGCACTCTCAAATATCTTGAAATCACCAAAATCGATCAACTTAAGAATACTAGAATCAGACACCATTTTGTTTCTAAACTTCGATGCTCCTGCATTAGTAACCCAGTTGTTCGTAGCAATAAAAGTGAGAACGCCTGTCCGCTTCTTGAGGTAATCGAGGCTCAAACAAGCAAACATGTACCAAATATCCATTTTCCCCTGATAGTAGACCGAACCTCGTACACCATTAAAAGCTTCCCGGAATACATATTCTTTAATGTAAGGAGGGTTTCCAATAGAAATGTCAAATTTGTCAGATACACCAAACATCCACTCAGGATCGAAGAAACCAGCAGATACATTTTGGTCATATGGATCCCAATAGGCCAACATCTCTGTAGTCTCGTGTGCAAAACCATCTTTGTGTAAGAGCTCAGCCAATTGAGATCGCAACTTGGTGTCCTGTTCGCGGTACTTGTTTTTGGTCTGTGGAGTGCGCGCCGTCATGTAGCGGTGGCGAACTTCAGCTAGTTCTTTCTCTTTCTCATCAACTGTCTGACTGCGTAACGCCATTGTCTTGGCAGTCTTTGCCGTCGGCGCCTGCTCCAGCGTCAGCAGCATGTTCAACGCCACCTTCAGCGAGGTCAACTCGCTAAACAAGCCTTCCGGTTCAAGAAAATCCTCAATCTTTGCCTTGCGGCGCAGGGCATTTATTTCTTTGCACAAGTCTTCACCGAAGCCGCGATACTTTTGCCTCACGCCCGGCGACTGCGCCTTATGAAATTGACGAAGCACATCGGCCAGTTCTTCTTCCTTTGCGGCCAGTTTCGGATCGAGCTCAGTCGGGTTGGCCACAGGTTCCGCTTGCAGCGCGGGACGTTCAATACCTAATAGCGTATTGGCTGCCACGAACTTCGTTTCCAGGTTGGGCAGCGGACGAATACCGCGATTGGGTCGCTCATCATCCACACGCTGATCGACTACCAGCGAGATGAAGCAGCGCAGTTTAGCAATTTGCACCGCAATCGGCTGGATGTCGACACCGTAGATGCAGTTCTCAATCAGGTACAACTTGCGCCCGTAATCCAGTTCGTTGCGCTCGAAGGCTTCTTCAATGTCGGCGATGGCCCGCTCGCGCGTTTCGGCATCCTCAATCTTGCTGGCCGGATCAATCTGCCGTTCCTTCCAGCGCGTATTGTGCGGGTCCAGTTTGCCCAGAATAAAGACCAACTTGTGCAGCAGGCCCATCGGGAACGCACCGGAGCCGCAGGCTGGATCGATCGCCTTAAGCGTATCAATCGCCTCAATGAGCTGTTCCACTTCCCGTGGCGAAAACGGGTGCGGCTCGGTCGTGTATGACAGCAATTGCCGCAGACGCTCTTCCAAACCTGCCGCGCCTTCGGTGCCGCGCGGGCTGAGCTTGCTCGTGAAATACGCCAGCA
>JAYRNY010000517.1:0-2774 GCA_041911975.1 bacterium
GGCAGGATTATCCAGTTTTTTCGTGAGCAATTCTTCGAGCTCTTCAACATCGTTTTTCATGCGCTGCATGTAGAGTTCGAACTCGTCTTTGTCTTTCTTGCTGTGAAACATCTTGTACTGCATGAGCCCCTGCAGCGCGAAGACTTCGTTGGTGATAATGCTGTTGGCCGTGCTTGCTTCGGCGCGACGACTCTCCAGCATTTCGACCTGATGTTCGAGCGCTTTTACCTGCCCTTGCGTTTCGGAATACAGGTAAATGTTGACCGCAAGCGGCACAAGTGCAGCCAGCCAAAGCTTATGTGTGAGTGTAAGTTTTACTGCCATCGCGTTTCTTTCAAAAAACTTTCTGAACTCTCGGGCGGCATGTAAGCCGCCCCTACAGATTTGGTTGACACAGATTCAGTCGGAATGCCGCCTCTACAGATGAATTGCGATGAGAGGCACCTTAACCTACGATAACACTGTTTGAAAAACGTTCGACACGTGGCGTCGGCACTAAACTAGCTGCCTACCGATCACCGGTGCGCAAACCGTATATGCGCTAGCGGTGCTAGTTTTCGACGGTTTCTAAGACGTGGCTTAAGAGTGATTGTCAAGTGGCGACAAAGCCTCGCAAATTCGCCAATTTTCGCTGTTCTATTACCCCAAATAAAGCCCGTTTAAGAACTTTGATCACGTAGAAGCTCAGTGATTACAAAAACTTATATGCGCGAGATCGCCCGGTCTGTTCACTTAAGACGTGCCCGACATTAGAGTCATAAGCATTGCCTCTTTACTTCACTCGAGTAATCATCACTACCTTTCCAATCGTTCAACTTCGAACTTCAATGTCGCCTGGACTAAAGGCCATTACCTAACGCTCTTGCGAGCGTCGGCCGTGGTTTTCATTCCAGGCAAATGTATCTCCTGCGGACTGCGCACCAGATCCGCCTGTTTCACCTTGCGTAAGAGGCGCTAAGTGGATTCAGGCGTGTAACGGCGTAGTTCCAAAATCGGAGAAAGGAGACCTGAGATGTTCAGTAATCTGATCACTGATATTATGACCAGCCCAATCGTGCAACAGATGCACACGTACATGCCGCATGTTCTGCTGGCAATTGCGTTGGGCGCTGGTATCGGGGTCGAACGCCGCCATCACAACAAGATCGCTGGTGTTCGTACCCATTTGCTCGTCTGCGTGAGTTCTTGCATCATCACGCTGATGGGCGCCATGGTCGTGAAGTCTGCCGGCATCGGCGACGCCACGCGTATCGCTGGGCAAATCCTGCCTGCACTAGGTTTCATCGGTATGGGCGTGATCAGTCGAAAAGGCTGGACTACCTCCGGTGTCACTACGGCTGCGACCATTCTCTTCACTGCCGGCATCGGCATCATGCTTGGGTACGGCTACTTCTCGCCGGCAGTCGTGGTTGCAATCGCGACTATGACGACTGTCCAGCTCAGCTACTGGATCTTCCCCAACAACGATAACGGCGGACACGGCATCCG
Source organism: bacterium (assembly GCA_041911975.1). Taxonomy (GTDB): domain Bacteria; phylum Cyanobacteriota; class Vampirovibrionia; order Obscuribacterales; family Obscuribacteraceae; genus QKMZ01. The sequence goes on from JAYRNY010000517.1 coordinate 1,489, forward strand.
GGTCGTCTGTCCGGAAGAGCACTTCATCGAAGTTCGCAAGATCTTCGGCGAGCGCGCCAAGCTGGAAGCCCTCTCCAAGAACAACGGCAACTGCTCGTTCTTGCTCGTCACTGAGCTGAGCGCCGATGAGATCGACGATCTCATCGCGCAGCAGGTGCACAATCCGCACCTGATCACAATCGAGCTGGCGGAAGCCAAGGAATAACCGGGCTGCCAGTCGAAGCCGTCTCGGGATAGCAATCTGAACTTCGCCTTTTCGCGAGGGGAAGACACATCCCGGGGCGGCTTTCGACTTCTTTTCCAGCAAGACGCGCCGTGCGCGTCTTGTGCGACGAAGGGCACGCCGTGCTCTTCGGTAATTCGCAACCAGTGCCCGGACGAGTTTCGTATGGCGGCTTAGCGAAAGCCAAGTCGACCGTAGGAGATACGCCTGCAGGCACGCAATTACGAGCAACCAAATGAGCCTGAAAACAAAACTGATCTCGGCAGCAATCGCATTGCTGCTCGTATTCAGCGGCGGAGTATACACTGGATTCAAAATCCAGCCGGCTCCGACGCAAGGCCAACTCGAAACGGTGTTCACACCGTACGAAGACGGCATTGGGGCTTACCTCAAGTTCCTCGACCGTGCGCAGAAATCCGTGCACATCGCCGTCTACACCTTCACCGACCAGCGCATCTACGACAAGCTCCTGGAGCTGCATGGTCGGGGCGTGAAGGACATCCATGTGCTGTTGGACCTGTCTCAGACCCGAGGCTGGTCCGGTGATGACATCGAAAAAGGCATCAACCGCCTCAAAGCGGTAGGCATCGAAGTCGTCATCGGTACGTCCGAAGTGAGTCACCAGATCATGCACTCGAAATTCACCGTCGTTGACGGTGTCTGGGTCGAGGATGGAAGCTGGAACTACACCGTACTGGCCAACAAGCAAGCCAATTACCTGAACTTCGCCTACGACACCAAGCGTGCCCAGAAGTTCTTGGCCAACTGGCAGCGCATGCACACCTTCATGAAGGCGCAGCAAGACGCTCGCGAAGCCGAGGCGGCTCGGACAGCGAAGAAAAAGTAATCGCGGCTCAAACGGACAAGCTGGATGCGTAGTCGGAGATACGTGGGTGAAAACTCCACAGAGGCGGGCGCGAGCCTGCTTACACTTCTCCACCTGCCAATTCAGCTTGGACCACAACCTCGGAAATCGTCACATGAACCGCATCAGAAATCGCCGCAAGCCCTATCGCGTGGGAGACCGCGTGGAGATACTCCGCAAGGACATCTCCTGGGGCGA
>JAYRNY010000518.1:0-3172 GCA_041911975.1 bacterium
TAACTACTGCTCTCAGGCGAGCAGCAATGCCTGCCGTGACAAGGCTAGTCCAGGAAAATATCGGCGTGCAACTCGTTGCCCGGCACCACCGCATACTGATCGAAGTCAGTTATGCCTGCTGCTCGCAACACGTCCTCGTCGACGAAGAAATTCCCAGTGCATTCACCGGCCGGGCGCGTGAGAATATGATACGCAGCTTCAGCGACAATCCGGGCCTGGCGAGCATGCTTAACGAGTTCTTCGCCCCCGGGCAAGTGGCGAACAGCGGCGGTGTCGATAAGAGTCTTGGGCCACAGCGAGTTTGCCGCTATTCCGTCGGCAGCCAGTTCGGCGGACAATCCCATAGTGACCATGCTCATCCCATATTTGGACATCGCGTAAGCCAATTGCGGGCCCAGCCATTTGCCGGACATCTGCGCCAGAGGAGGCGACATAGTGAGGATATGCGGATTAACCGCCTTGCGCAGATGAGCAATCGCATGCTTGGCTGCAAAGAAAGCGCCGCCTGCGTTTATTTCATGCATGAGCCGAAATCGCTTCAGCTCCGTCTTTTCAGTGCTGGTCATGGACAAGGCTGAGGCGTTATTGACCAGAATGTCGATGCCGCCAAAAGTTTTCACGGCCTCGTCCATCGCCGCCTTTATTTCATCCTCGATGCGAACGTCGCATTTAACGGCGAGTGCAGCACCGCCGGCCTCTTCGATCTCCTTTGCCGCCGAATAAATTGTCCCGGGCAGCTTGCCATTTTCGCTTTCCGATTTGGCCGCGACAACGACATTTGCACCGTCGGCGGCGGCACGCTTTGCTATTTCCAGCCCGATGCCGCGACTGGCACCCGTGATGAAAAGCGTTTTACCTTTCAGCGGCTTTTCTTGTTCTTCCGACATTCACGAACTCCTTCTTTTGTTGGCTCGGATGATACAAGGCATCTTCCCTTTTGTCTCTGCAAAAGTGCCCGCGCCGCATTTAAGGGCGACGGGCAGAGGTGATTGATTCTTTTCTTTTGTCGCTCACATTCCAGTCAGAGGATGAGCGAGGTCATTGTAAAGCCCGAAAAGAGCCAGGGCGAGAAGACCCCAGAGACAGACTTTCATGATCTTCATTTGAGTCTCGACTGCTACTGGCTTGCCGCGCGCCGACTCAACGGCAAGGAAGAGCAGATGACCACCATCAAGGACCGGAATCGGCAGCAGGTTCAATATAGCCAGATTGATGTTGAATGCTGCCACGATCGCCAGAAATGCAGCCCATCCCTTCGCGAAAGTACCGGCAGCGAATTGAATGAAGCCCAGAACACCGTGCACCTCAAAACCCGGCGGTTTGCCAGACGTGGTGGAAACCTGCCCGGCATCCGTCTTTGCAACGGAGGAAACGACAAGTTCCGCCGTCATCGAGAGCATTTTCCAGACCGATGAAAATCCTCTCGACAGAGCACTTCCAACACCGATTGAAAGTCTCTCGACACGACCGACATCAATGCCGACTCGCTTATTTAGAGGAGCAACGGCGGTGATCTGGAGAGGCTGCCCGGAACGCAAAACGTCAAAGCGAACAGAATCGCTGAGTCGATTGCCGATCGCCGCGATCACCCGCGTAGCACTGTCAGTGGTGGCACCATTCACAGCCAGGACTGTGTCTCCTGGAAGAAGTCCGGCTCTAGCCGCAGCTCCTGCTTCGTAGACACGGCTGACAATGGGCTCATCGCGGAACACCTCCTGGCCGACAATCACAGCGCCGACGGTGTAAAGTCCAACGGCCGCAAGCAGATTGAAAGCGATGCCGGCGAGAAGTACGCAAGCCCGCTTCCAAACCGCAGTCCTCATCACATTCTCGGCGGTCGGCTCGAAGCTGACATAGCCGCCCAGGAACCAATAAGGCGTTATCTGAATCATGGTGCCGCGAAAACGTCCCAGCTGAAGCACAGGCCCGGCTGGAATGCCGACCGAGAAAGTCTCGATCGGATATCCGCAAGACCTGGCTATGACCCAGTGTCCAAATTCGTGGATCATGACGGCAAAAACGATTGCCGCCATCACAAGCCAATATTCATGAGGCACTACGCTGACAAGCCATCCGTAGAATATGAGCTGACCGAAAGGATGCTCGAAGGCGTCCTTCAAACCAGACAGGCACGCCAAAGCAAGCGAACCGGCCGAGCGAAAACGAAGATTTGATACCCCGTTCATTTTCTGTCTCCATTTGATGAGAGATAGGGAAGTTTGCGCATTTCTTCAGTAAGAAGGCGGAAAAGTCCGCCTTCTTACACGCCCCCTGCTTCAGCGCTCCAAAAGAAGCTTGCCGGACTCGCTACGCTTGAAGTCCTCGATCGGCTGCCGGAGCCAAAAGAACCAGAGCGAAAGTCCAGCCGCTATGCCGCCGAAGTGGATCCAGTAGGCGGTTTTGTCGCCCGGCTCCAGCTGCCAAAAGTCGTACAGCTGCAGCCCGATCAGCAACACGCCGAATTGCCACATGCGCACGATAGTAAGTTCGGTATGCGGCACCGACACGAGAGCAAAACGCGGAGTGGCTGCCGTGAGGACCGCGATTACCGCCATGATCACTCCGGACAAGCCGACCGCCGGAATGCTCAGATAGGGATCGGCCAGATAATGAGCCAGGCCTCCGCATACCCCGGTGACCAGGATGAACACTGCCATCCGCGTATGTCCGATGGCATTCTCCAGCACGGTGCCGAACCAGAAGAGGAAGATGAAGTTCATCACCCAGTGCAGATTCGTGTTTTCATGCTGGAACATGTACGCGAAAAACATGCCAATCGCCTCAGGGATGTACTGAGGTTCGCTGGCAAAGGCCTGGCTGACAAAAGCCGGGACCAGCGGATAGAAATCCGCAAAGGGCAGTAGCAATGCAGAGACAAGCCCCGCTACCGCCACGGCCCATGGGAAAATCGGTCGTTTCACCTGTGATTCCTTTCTTTGTTGAAGAGATCGAGCGATCAGCTAGACCTCTTGCCGAATTCTCCGGCGGCAAAACCGCCGTTCACTCTGTTGACGCTATGCACCTTGCTAGTTACCGATAGCAAGGCCGCACCAGGTAGAAATACAAACTCGACTAATTCCAGCGCAGCTATAGTGCTGCACTGAAATATGCTCGTGGTAGAGGAGGCAAACCTTTTTGGGTGTTTGAAAAAAGAGAGCAGAAAGACAAAGAA
>JAYRNY010000519.1:0-4166 GCA_041911975.1 bacterium
AAAATGCTGAAAACCTATTAGTAGCGCCAGTTTCGCTAGGTTCTTGTTTCGATAAAACAGTAAAGAGAGATAAAAACCTATTGCAGATCTGTCCTTAAGTGCATAGGTTGAGCATATCTCTCTTTCATTTTTCTCGAGGAACCTAGAATAGCCAGAACAATCTCTTATTCCTGTCTTTGACCTTTTCTTTAACAGTCATGTGTCAGGAAGGGGAGGCCGTCCTCGAAGGGAGCATGCTCCTTCGATCTCATCAACAGTTCAATTCATTCAGGAAAAGAAATGGAATTCTTCATCGCTCTCCTGCCTCTGCTCGCCTTTCTCGGCGCGGTCGCCGGGCTAGCCTGGCTGGCCTTCGATTCTCCGCCCTACTTGTGGTCGACGTATCACCTGGTCGTACTGGAGACGCTCTGGATCTGCCAGCTGGTCACCGACAACGTTACGGACGACGTGTTTCACTTCCTCTTCGTCGCAAGCGTGTACTGCGGGCTGGGAATCATCATCTGCTGGCGCCGCCTATTGCGGTACTTGCAGGCACCGGCGCCCTAGGGCGCATCAGTTTTTTCAGGGCGGGCAGGCCCGCCTGTCGTTTTTCAACCAAGGAAAGATATGAAAACCAAATTGATCGTCTTTCTAGTCGGTCTGCTGTCTGTGGTCGCGGGATTGATTTTCCGCGCCAGAATCGGCTATGGTCCAGAGTCGCTCATGGCGCTGTGCGGAATGCTCGAGTTTACGTTCATAAGCAGGGCACTGCTGTGCGTGTGCGAAAAAGGGCGGTATGCCGTGCAAGCGTACTGCCTGTTTCTCGTCGCCTGCACGAGCCTGATCGGCTTCATTCTCTGACTCTCGCAAGAGAGCAGAGGGCAACTCTTTCAACCATTTTTTCGAAGGCAAATCATGGAAATCAATCAAGCGCGCAAGGTGGCTCGTGGTCTCATCGCCGCCGCCGATTTTGCACGTGGTCAGCTCCTGCTCGCCCAGGGGCAGGCTGAAGACAAGGACACTCTCGATGTACCGGACTTCTTCCGTCCGCATCTCGACCTGGCTCTCTTCAGTCTGGTCAATGCCGGCAGCGAGTACCTCCAGTGCTCCGAAGCGCAGTCGTTTGGCACGCTCTACTCCAATCTCGCTCTGGCACGACGATCGCTCGCCATCGCCCTGCTCGAGCAACGCGACGACGGTGAGACCATGCGTTTCACGCAACTCCAATATCTGGCAGACTCGCTGCGTGTGGTAAATGAGCGCTACAGCCAGGCTTTGCTTCTGGGGGTGCTGGCATGAGCAGCGCATCGGCACCTGAAACCACGGCTGCCGACGATGGTGCTGGCAGCGCGTCCGACGAGCACAAGGATGCTCGCAGAGTGGCGATCGTTCTGGGCATCATCTCCTTTGCAATCGGCGTGTTCGTGTCCTTCTTGTGCGGCTCGCCGTCGGCATTGGAGGCGGGGATGACGCGACTGGGCGGCATCGTCGTCACAGTTGTTCTGGTGCTCGTTGCTGCCTTTGCCCATGTGCTGTGCTATTCCGGCAAGTACGCGACGGTCACGCTGTGCGTGACGTCGATGAGCTTGTTCGGCTTGGTGGGCTTCTTAGTCTCCTAGAAGAGGCCTGTTGCCCGCAGGCTGAGCTGTTGATGAGACGAGAATCGGGAGGGGCCTGTCGGCGGCGGCATCCCCTCCCGCGTCTTGTTTTTTTGCTTGATAAAGCTATTATAGTCTATAGGAAAAATATTGCATACAAGCCAATAAATAGCCAATAAACCTGTGCAAGATGTTGTCGATCTTCCGACATACGAGCTTCTGTTAAAAAGACAGGGTCCATTTCCTCTTGCTGTGGCACTAAATATGGTGTCACAGCGTTGCCTTGTGTGATGTTTGAAAACCCGCATGTAGCGTTAGTTTCGCTAGCTTGGACTGCATGGAAGTGTGCGGAAAATACGCATTATCTCTTGATAATAAAAGCGAAAAATTACTAGTTTGAACTTACCTCTTGTGCATTTTCTTTTCCCGACAAAAACAGCAAAAAACTGCAGCATCGCTTCAACTTGCTCCTCCCCAAAAACACGCAGTTGTTTGGCGAGGAAAACCGGATGGAAGATTCCTGCTGTTTTCGCAAGGCAATAGATGTTAGTCAATCATTAGGAATGTTCCTTCCACCATTCTTTTAATCTCCACATTGAAAGACTCAATCATGAACCATGAGCAAATCAACAAGGAAGTTTGCGGTGTCCGCAACGCGGCTGATTTTGCGCTCAAGCTCACCATGTTGTGCGAACTCTCAGTACCAAAGATTGACGTCAGGGTCCTGCGGTCGAATTTGATCGCCATTCGGAATCAATTCCAGACTTTCAGGCAGCAGAGCAATCTGATTGTCTCTGCCAATCTGCTGTACGCGCTCCATGAGTTGACCAATACCCGCGCCGAGCTGTTGCGCGTTTTGGAAACCGAGAGCGACGACGGCAAGACCATGCGCATTGCGCAGATTCAGTGCTTGGCCGAGAGCCTGCGCGTCCTGCACGAGCGTTTTCTCTTGAACGGTCATACTCCTGAGAGCAGCAACTAGGCATCCGGTCGAGGGGACGCAATGGCATTGACAGCCTTCTTGCTGGATGTGTTTTTCAGCGGCTGCAGCGTCGCCGCTTGTGCATTGTCTTCATTTGAAAGGTGAAACATGAAACACCGCAATGTAGCCATCCGCGTTTGTGGTCTGGAAGCTGCCGTCGACTTCGCAATTATGCAATACAAGCTCTGCCAGCAGATCTTCTGGGAATCGACCGGGTTGACGAATCGCAGCAGCGATTTTTGTGACCGCGAACTGTTTTACGTGCTCACGGATATAAGTGGGTGCACTTTTTCGTTCTTCTATCGCTATACCTCCCTCTGGTCGCAGCCGCTAAAGGAGCACCTTGCCAAGCTTCAGAAATGCAAGGAGTCGGTGGTGAAGACCCTCGCTTGCGAGCTCGACGACGGTGTGACGATGCGCCGCTCGCAGCTGATAGTTCTGATTCAGGCGCTGGAAGCAGTAGAAAAACGAGTAGATGAGTGCATTTACGCCACCCAGCAATAGGGCTGTCGCATCATCGTCACGGTGACGTTTCTATCTGACCGGGCGAAATTTCAATTGACATTCTAAGTTTGCCGGGGGTGAGAGTCGGGCGCTTGCTCGGAATTCTGACTCCCGGCGCCACTTTTGAGCATTGCCTCTTTTGGCGAATATCATACTAAAGCGTACCGTAGAAGCAGCGGAAAAAGCAAACGTTGAAGTGGAGAATTGACCGTCGTGACGGGTTTCTCCACTCCAAAAGTTTGCTTTGAGTGGAATCGTCTGCGGACTAGCCGCAGATCAGTTCAACACTACAGCATGTTGTGCGCTTGCAGGTACTGCATGTACGCTTCCGAGCGCTCGTCGTCGAACCCGAGATACGCCATGAGGGCGCCGACTCCCGAGAAGACGATGAGAAAGAATGTGGACGTGAAGCTTGCCGCGTAGGTCGCGTGCATGTGCTCGCCCAAATTCCACATGATCACCGCGCCGCCGATCGTATAGATCAGATGCCAGATGTCATGCCAGAAGACGTAGCAGAAGTGCCCGACCATGTCGCTCAGGTAGTACCCGAGAGCATAGGCGAATCCGCCGTAGAGACCGAGTGTCAGGCACTCGATGCCTGCCTGCTCCAGTGTGTGTGCACCGAAGATGAAGCGGACGATGAAGCTGAGGACGAAGATGTAGACTGCAAAAAAGCAGCCCGCCGGCCAGCCGGATCGAAATGACATAGTTCGTTCCTTGGAGTGGAACGCATTGCAGCGTTCCCGTTTTGTTGTCGTGTGAAAGGCAGCAGGGAATGCAGTTTTCGCCGCATCCCCTGCCCCCCATTTGAGGCGCAGACCTTTCGATTTAGAACTTCAAGTCATTGCCTTTGGTGCATCAGGCGGTGTGAGGACCGTCCGCGCACTGGCACTCGCCGTAGTTGGCGCTGCCGATCGGCATCTCCTCGTCGCCTTCGACGAGGAAGGCTTCGGCGGTGCCGCATTTCGGATGCTCAGCTTCGACGACATGCGCGACGCCGGCTTCGAGAACCTTGTCCAGGACGACTTTGCCGTTGTGCTTGATGCGAACGTGCCAGTCTTCCTTGGGTGTGACTTCGAGACGCATGGATTTCTCCTTGGTTA
>JAYRNY010000520.1:0-2817 GCA_041911975.1 bacterium
ACTATAACTTTTTTTTTTCTTTTTTGGTGTTGTTTGCTCTGTTTTTTTATCTCGTTCGCGGGCCCACCACCTCTTGTCGCGGGGGGCATCTGCCGCCCCCCCTACTCTAAACCTTCGCGTTTTCTGAATTCGGCACGCACCGGTTTTTTCGATTGCGCCGAATACAACATTACCTTGGAGGCGAAAATGGGGGCTTCTTGTCTGACCAGCGTCGACTTGCCGGCGCCCATTTTCGGTTTGATTACGGTCGAGAGCATGTTGACGCCTTCGACCAGGATTTTGCCTTGCTCAGGAAAAACTGCGACAACTTTGCCGGTCGTTCCTTTATATGCATTGCGCTCGTCCAAACGCTTGGTGACTTTTTGGTCGCGCTTGGGATCTTTTTTCTTCGGTCCCGAGATGAGCATGACCATGTCGCCGCGCTTCACGTGGATCTTCGGCGTCAAATTGGTCGCTGTCGTTTTCACAAGAGCGCGGGACAAGACGGTGGTGCCGCCCATCTTCACTTTCTTGGAAACAGGACTGTTGGAATAACGTACTTCACTTCTCGATTGGCCTGCCATCTCACATTACCTCGGGTGCCAGAGAGATTATCTTGGTGAATTGCTTGTCCCGAAGTTCGCGAGCAATCGGTCCGAATACGCGCGTTCCTTTGGGATTGCCGTCTTTGTTGATGATGACGGCGGCATTGTCGTCAAAACGGATGGTGGAGCCATCTGCGCGTTTGACATGGTTGCGGACTCTGACCACAACGGCTCTTACAACTTCCGATTTCTTGACCGGCATATTGGGCAGAGCATCTTTGACGGTAGCAACGATGATGTCGCCGACCGAAGCGTAACGGCGGTTGCCGCCACCCAAAACGCGAATGCAGAGAAGCTCGCGGGCGCCGGTGTTGTCGGCGCAATTCAAACGTGTTTCTTGCTGAATCATTTGGCTTAGACCTCACTTCCCTTAGGCAGTGCGGAAATCGCTTTTTCAGTGATTTCTACAACCAGCCAGCGCTTCTCTCTGGACAGCGGGCGGCATTCTTGAATGCGCACCTTGTCGCCGATGCCGCACTTGTTTTCCGCATCGTGTGCTTTGAACTTGTGGGTTCTGGCAATATGCTTTTCGTATTTGGGGTGCGGAAAGCGGTTCTCGACGGCGACGACAACGGTCTTGTCCATCTTGTTCGAGACTACTTTTCCTACCAGTTCCTTTCTCGGCATTTTTATTGCGCTCCGTCCCTATGACACTTATTTATTTGCCGGCGCTTCGCGCCTCTAGTTTTAGAAACCTCTGCCTAAGCAGTTTTTCCGGTCTCTTTTTCCGATTCGATTGTGAGCAGGCGAGCAAGTTTCTTGCGAGCGGCTCTCAATTTTGCCGGGCTTTCCAGTTTTCTTATCGCCAGTTGAAAGCGCAATTCGATAATCTCTTTGCGGGTTTCAACGATATGCGTTTTGATATCGTCGGCGGAAAGTTCTCTTATATCTTTGCTTTTCATTGTGCTCATCTCCTTTTGTGCTTAGTGATGTCTGGAGACAACACGGCACTTGATGGGCAGTTTTTGCGCAGCCAATTCGAGTGCATGGTGAGCTTCTTTTTCGCCCACGCCAGACATTTCGAAAAGGACACGGCCCGGTTTGGTTACCGCCACCCAGAATTCCGGGGCGCCTTTACCGGAACCCATACGGGTTTCAGCAGGCTTTTTGGAAACTGATTTATCGGGGAAAAGTCTGATCCACATTTGACCGCCGCGTTTGACGGATCTGGTCATGGCTTTTCTGGCCGCTTCAATCTGTCTGGAGGTGATCCATGCGGGTTCCAGAGCTTGCAGCCCGTATTCGCCGAATTGAACTTCGACGCCGCGTGTTTCACAACCGGTCATCCGGCCTCTGTGGTGCTTTCTGAATTTTGTTCTTTTTGGCAACAGCATGATGACTAACCTGCCTTCCTTGGTCTACGACCGGTTCTTTGACCTGGTCTTTCACCAGGCTGCTCTCCTTTGCTTCTGTCACTTGAGGTCTTGATGTTGGGCGGAGACCATTGGCCCATTTCCAACTCACCTCTGAAAATCCAAACTTTGATGCCGATGATGCCCATTACGGTATTGGCTTCAGCCAAGCCGTAATCGATGTCGGCTCTAAGTGTCTGCAGCGGAATACGTCCTTCTTTCGACCATTCCGTGCGGGCGATTTCAGCGCCGCCAAGGCGGCCTGCCACCATCACTTTGACGCCGATGGCGCCGGCGCGCATGCAGCGCTGGATGGCTTGTTTCATTGCCCGTCTGAAGGCAACGCGTTTTTCCAATTGCTGACCGATGGATTCGGCAACCAATTGCGATTCGAGGTCGACGCGGTTGACTTCCAAAATATTGATCTTGATATTGATGCCCGGGCGACCCAGAAGACCTTTCACTTTCTGGTGAAGGGTTTCGATGCCCTGCCCGCCTTTGCCCACGACAACGCCTGGACGAGCGGTATAGATGTCGAGCTCAATGTGATCGGCTTTTCTCGAGATCTCAACTTTGGAGACGCCGGCATTGTTCAATTCTTTTTTCAAGTAAGTGCGAATGCGGTGATCTTCCTCGATCAAGAACGGCACATCCTTCTTGGTGACGAACCAGTTGGCGCGCCATCCTCTGTGGATGCCGAGGCGGAAACCGTTAGGATTGACTTTCTGACCCAATGTCCTAGCTCCTTTTGATCGAGTTCTTAAACATCCATTTAAACATCAGACAAGACGAGCGTGATATGGCTCGAACGCTTCAGGATTGGATACCAGCGACCGCGTGCTCTGGGCTGAATACGCTTCAGAGTCGGTCCCTGATCTGCA
>JAYRNY010000521.1:0-9239 GCA_041911975.1 bacterium
GAGGTGGCTGTAGCCAAACAAGTCATCGACTATCTGCCGGAAAGACCACTTTATGCACGTGTAGACCTGATCCGCGACTTCGAGGGGCAACCGAAGGTTTTAGAACTGGAACTGGTTGAGCCATCGCTTTTCTTTTGCTTCGAGCCTACCGCGGCAGAGAATTTTGCCAATGTTCTCGAACGCATCCTGGACGCTCGGAAAGTTTGGTCTTTATAGACGGATGAGCGAAGGGCGCCGAGGAGGCGCACGGAGCGAGTGACGGAAACGCGCGGAGGGTGAGGCGGAGCCGAAGCCGGAGCGCTTAAGACAAGTTTGAGCTTAATTAACATCAGTGAGCAAATGAAGCAAGTTTGGGCATAATCCGACTATGTCCCGCCCCCTGACCTTGACTCTACTGGTTTCATTCTGCCTCCTTTCCTCTGTGGGCGGCAGTCGGGCTGCAGACGTGAGCGAGAACTTGCGCGTGCAAATAGCAAAGGACAAGATCTTCCCCCCGGCCACCGTCATTAGCGTTCAATTTTCCGACAAACAGGCGGTAATTAGAATTGGAAATTATCAGCCGCAAACAGAAGAGACGATGCGCATAGACAGCGTCCTCGCCGCTAAGAAGGTCATTGATGCGTTTCCGCAGATTTCATGTGTGGTGGTCCGCTATGCCTGGTCTACAGACAAGTACACGGACATTTTTGTAACGTCCAAGCAAATTGTTTCATTCGGAGCAGGCACGATGGATAAGTCGGAATTGCTCGCCGGCATCACTTGTGTAAAGCTGAGTACAGGCGATTCGCCTCAATTTGTATTTTCCCGATACTTCGTGGAAGGTGAATCAGCGCTCGCCAAAGGCGACAACGGAAAGGCGGAGTTACTCTTCAATACCGCTTTTCAGGAAGCGCCAACTTATAAGCAAGCAGCTCTCGAGTCGAAAGTGGCCACCAACTTTTTGGAATTGTCTCGAAATTTCACTGCCCGCGAGGACTATGACAATGGTGCACGTGTGTTGAAAAAACTTCTCGATCTGCGCGAAGCGGCCGGTGAAGGTTTTGGCAACATCGAAACGGCGAAAGTCTATCTGGCTCTGGCAGACAATTACATCGCTGCGCGCCGCACAAGCGAGATGGAAGCGACGCTCGGCAAGTTCGTAAATGGTGCCAAAGGTACTCCTTTGGCGAATACTGTGACCTATGCGCAGGCTCTGGAAAAACTGGCCAGCGCAATGCAAGCCGGTAATCCGAAAGAGCAAGAGCTGTTGCGCGAAGCTTTGAAGATCAGAGAAGCTCAGCCTGGTGCCGAGGATGCTGGATTGGTAATGTCCCTGGAACGGCTTGCCGACAGCTTGAGCAAAACCAAATCGACTGAGGCTGTTGATCTTTATAAACGAGCGATTGTCGCTCTCGATAGAGCTATGGCAAACCGTGACCAGAGCAGGCGTATCAGCTATGAAGTGTATAACACCAGCGTCAATCGCATGCACCAGAAACTGACTGCGCTCGGTCACGGGCCAAATCAAAAACCAGCGAATACATCAGCGCATTGGTGAAGTTTCGCTGACGACTATTTTTTCAGTTTTTCGCAAAGCTGCTCAATTTCCGCGTGACTTATTGCAAACCCAACCAGGTCGGACGGTTTTATTTCAGGCAACAATTTCTTTGTCTTCTTTGCGAACATTTCGGCTCTCTTTTGCTGTCCCCTTGCTTGGTTCACTTGTATGAGATTGCCGTAAATGACCACCTTCAGGTTTGTTATTGCTTTTGTGAGATTGGTGGAAATTTGGTCGGTCACGGTTAGTGTATCTTCGAGAGGTAAATCTTCGCAGCGATTTTTCAAATCTGCCAGTGTGGATGTGCTTCGCTGCACGGTAGCATTTGCATAATACAAGGCACTTTCCAGCAACTCCTCGGCAGCCTGCATTTGGGACTGTTTGATTTTTAGCTCTGCCAGTCTTATGGTCGCTCTCACCAGCGGCACGCACGTTGATGACAGCATTATAAGCTCAGGCAGCACCTTCATGATTCGCTCCGCGCAACTCTGAGGTGTATTTCGCTTCTCGCATCCACTGACTTCAAATGCGCCCTTAAGAGTGAAAATAATGCGGTTGTACTTCACCTCTGCTTTTTCAATCGCACCATCGTTGAAGCACTGATCCGCGAATTTCAGCTGCACAAGCACATCCAACATGGGTGCGATGGTGTTCTCTATGGCGTCTTGCAGTTCCTGTGGCTGGACATACTCCTCTGATGGGTCCTGCAGTGGGTCGAGTGGTTCTCCAAGTGTCTTATCCATGGTTTCAGAAAATGACTCCATGGAAGCAGCAATCAGTTCATTCCTGGCTCTGTCAACTGCCAGATCATCGTCATCGTCGGACATGGCTGCGCAGTTGGCGAGTATGCCTTTCAGGCTGAATAAGAGAGAATCTCTCCTTTGCTTGTCTCTATTGTGGCCTTCCGCATCGCTAACTTCATGCGCCAGCTTGAGAGTTGCCTGTGCGATTTCCGCTGCAGCCCAATAGTTTTTGGCCTGCATGCAGTGATTTGCACATCCAGCAAATACCTCCAGGGTGTCTCGTTCTTCCTTCGGCACATCAAGTCTTTTCAATGTCAAAAGCCATGGGGTAAGAGGTCTTTCCACGTGCTGACCTGTTCGTGCCATCTGGCGCCAGGTCTCTTTTGCTGCCTCGACGTCACGAGCACAAAGCATTCCATGCGCCAGTGCATTCGGGAAATGATCTTGCCAATTCTCACAGGAAAGAGCTTCGCGCGTAGCCAGGTAGCGGAACGCGTCTTTCAATGCTTCTTCTTCAGCAATGAGTTTTAGCGGAGGTAACGGTGAATATTTATCTTGAGAAAACTGTTGATCTAGTGGAAACGCCTGACGAAAGTTGAGTGCCACCACTTGGGGGCGAGAAAGAAACTCGGTGCGCACCTCTGCGCTTAGTTGATTGCTCAATTCGTAGATTACTGCTCGAACAGCTTCCGATGGCTGATACATCGGTTGCATGTCGCACCAAAACTGAAAGTCAAAGGGACCAATTTTTTCGGTGCCAAGTTCACTTTCCTCTTCTGTCTCTTCAGATATGTTCTCAAGCAAGTCTTTAAGAGCGCCTGATTTCATTTGTTGTACAAAATGAGGAAGGTCTGGAATCTCTGAGTACAGTTGAGTCCTGAACATCTTGAACAAGAACTGCCTCACCATGGGTTGTGACTGCTCAGCAGAATCGGCTTTGCACTGCGGACATATTGTTGTATTTCTAAAACCGGTCAAGCACTTCCGGCACCAGCTGAGTTCTCTAGCCGGCGTTTCAATTTGCTTATTCATTTTTTTTGAACTTACGAGGGACGAATTGTGTGTTGTTTTGGTTATACCAAAAGGCTTGACATCTCTGTCCGTTTTTAACGATGTCTTCCAAGTCCTCCGGTGCGCTTTTTTTGATTGGATAAGAACGTGTATGCCTCTCTGTCAAAACTGTTTTGCAGCATCGGCAGAGAGGGCAGAGAGGGAAGAGAGGCTTCCGGTTTTTTTTGTGTGGTCTAGCAGACGAAGCATAAGTGCCGGCGAGCCGCCGGCGCTCCCAGTTTTTGTGCCGGCGAGCCGCCGGCGGTCCCAGGTTCAGAATCGGCGCGGGCGTCTGGCATTGGCGCTGTGCACTGGAATTCTGACAAACTGGTACGCGGTTTTCTTCGGTGCACTGGCAACGCGTGCAAACTCAATTGCCTGGGTCATCAAAGATTTAGTAAATGCGGACAGTGTGTGGTAAGCAGACAAAAGGTGGGATGAGGGTTTTATTCTCATTGGGTTACATCTCGTGGGAATTTCCTCTGACGGGATTTCCATTCTCGTCAAAGAATTGCGACATTCTTTCAGTAATCTCTCCGTCGTCCGCGTATTCGACAACGTCCAAGCAGGTCCTCACACCCTGTGCGTTGTAGACGCAGAGTTCTCTTCTTTTGAGACTATTGGATGCGGTGTAAAATTCCTGGCTCTCCTCCAAAAATGCACCGGCTCCGGAATGAAAGAGTGTCTTAGTAAAGCGAGTCACATAGCCAGCTTCGTCAAAATAGAGATTTTCAGTCGCTGCTCGATGTTTGGCATCGAGCCATTGAATTTGCTCTCTTCTGAGCAAGCGCCCGCTTGTGATATCAACATAGTGATTGACTGTAGTTTGTGGGGTGCTGCCTCCTTGATATTCGGTCTGACCTTGGAAAACGGTGTGCATGCCGACCATCTGGCGTTCGACACGTCGAATGACGTCTCCTTCTGCTGAAATAACGACTACGGACTCGCTAGATTGATTGCCCTCCCCGTAAGTAGTTTCTTTGGTCAAACGGCTTCCATCCGGCAAAGCATTATGCTCGGTAATGCGAAGTGTCGAGCCGCTTACCGGATCTATTTCTGTTTCTGACTGGCTTGAGGAAGAATGTCTGACAATGCGTATCAGGCGCTGTTCGCTGTCGAACGTCTTTTCGGTTTCGATTTGAGTCTTGGGGTCGCGGGTGCGCAGTTGGTATGTAGTGACGCCGCTTGCGTCAGTATACGCTTCGAGCTTCAGCGACTCGTCCTTAGACGATGCGACAGCGGGCGTGAAATCACCCAGTGAAGAACTCATATGGGACACCTTTAAATAACGGTCCAAAATTTTCCGCGCAGCAAAATGCCGAACGGAGCTTGATTTTAGACTTAGGTAGTAAGGTTGATGCGACTAAACAGGTATACGAAGGCGGAGAAGATACTCCAGGGTGACCTAATGTACATCGGAAAATACTGAGTTGTCAAGTAAAGTTTTTGTCAATGCGGCTGGTTTTCAGGGCATTTTGGGTGTTGCTGGTCCGGCCGGCCGGGTAGCCCAGAATTGGTCAAAAAGGGAACAGTTAAAAACCCGTCCACGAAATCTATTAATAGAAGAGCCGTCCCTGCAGCCGTAACAAGAATGCCACGATAACGCCCTCTGAGCGGTTTACTCTGCCATCAAGCGCATCCCCAAATGCACACAGGTCCGCATCACGGGCGTACTTAGCGCCGCTCACCGCGCTCCTTCGTGCTCGATTTTTACTCCCAAGGAGCTTCCCAATGTTTGAATACGGATATGAAAATACCCAGGACTCCGGCGAAGGTTCCGTCGGCGCCGTTCCTTATGTGGATATGTCGGATCCCCGTGAAATGGCGATCTTCAATACGGTTACTCAGACCGACAACAGTGGATTGGGGGCGACTAACCCCGACTCTCTGTACTTTGGCAACGACATCTATGATTCGCAAGCTAACTACAATGATGTTTCCGTCGCCGACAATTACAGCACTTTCTCTCAGCAAAACGCCTCACAACTGCAAGAAGTGCCCGTTTCCAGGATGATCCCTTCACAAGACAGCGTGGATCAAATTGCCCGGCAATTCGCCGACAATTTCAAGGACGCCAGGACTCCTGAAGACGAAAGTCGTGCCGTGCAGAAGCTCTTCGATCAAGCTGCTGCGGCAAATACCAACGTCCACGATATGAATAGAGCTCTCAATAATGCGCTTCAGGCGAAAGATCCTACTCTTTCAATTTCAACGATGAGTAATGCGCCGGACAAAATAAGCTTGAACGAGGATCGGACAACTTCCTACTCGCGTGAGACCTATACTAGTGATTCGTCCGCACTGCATCAGGCATACGCAGATCTCGTCAATATGTTTTCGTCTGCAAAGGCGCCTGAGGAAATTGCATCGGAATTTGCCAGTAATATGCACACAGACATGACTCATGCTCAGACGCAGGATGTTGTGCAGAAGGCTTTCGATCAAATGAAAGCAAACGGCTTGGATTCCGTGGACATGGTCGGCAAGATAAATCAGGCACTGGCAGAAGCTGGAAGTGATGTGCGCGTCAGTGCTCAAAGCGATAAACCGGATAGTTTTACGATTGTCACTCCGGACAGACATGAATCTTCGACTGAGCGTTTTCAGGATCAAAACCGCAGTAATTTTAGAACCAGCAATGACGAAGTTCCGAATATCCTTCCCGATTATTCCCCTGATGATTCTTCCGACGAATTGACGCCAATTGATACGAGCACTCTGGCTCAACGTATACCTACAGATGAGGCGTTGAACAATGACGACATGTTGTTGGCGGACACTGTCGACGTAGCTAATATGGAGTTAGACTTCTCAAACCTTGCCGAACAGATACCGCAATTCAACTTCGAGACGGATCCGTCGATGTTCGATAGTTCCTTACTCGCCGATAACTACAACTTCCGGGACTTCTCGATACCGGATCTGTCCAATTTGCAATTTGATATCAATTTCGGTTCCGATTTTGACTTTGACTTTGACTTTAATTATTTCGCCGACTCGTGGTTTGACTATAACTGGGGTGGCGGATTGGGTGAGGAGGTATATGGATAAATCGAGTTTTACTGGAAGGCTTTAATGCGCAAGGAGAGGAAACGTGATGAACGGTTCCTCTCCTTAGTTTTTAATGCTTCGTTGTTGGTTCTGAAACTGCGTTTTTTTGCAGAGTCCTAACCCAGAGCCAGACCGCCCGTAGCGGTTTCTTTGTACTTTTGATTCATGTCGAGCCCGGTCTGTTTCATAACTTCCAGCGCGCGATCGAGGCTGATCAAATGATTTCCGTCCGATGCCAGCGACAAAGCGGCTGCATTCAAGGCTTTCACCGCGCCCATCGCGTTTCTTTCAATGCATGGGACCTGCACTAAACCTTTAATAGGATCGCAGGTCATTCCGAGGTGATGCTCAATTCCAATTTCGGCAGCATTTTCAATCTGATACGGTGTGCCGCCCAGCATGGCTACCGCTCCGCCCGCCGCCATAGCGCATGACGTGCCGACTTCGCCCTGGCAGCCTACCTCCGCCCCGCTTATCGATGCGTGAACTTTGACGAGCGCGCCGATCACCGAAGCAACGATCAATCCGTTTTGCAAGTCTGTTTGAGTGAGATTATTGCTTTCCTGCAGAGTTCTCCATACAGCAGGAATCAGTCCTGATGAGCCGTTAGTCGGCGCAGTCACTACTTTTCCACCAGCCGCATTCTCCTCATTCACTGCCATCGCGTATACGGATGGACGCAAATCATTGCCTGCCCAGGCCGGCATCTTGCCCTCTAGAAGCTGGTGATACAGCCCTTTTGCACGACGTTTGACATTAAGTCCGCCCGGCAAAATTCCGTCCGTATGCAAACCGCGCTCGATGCACTTCGAGAAAGTTTCCAGAATATCGTTCAAATTCTTGCGCAATTGATTCTCAGGCATTCCCAGTGCTTCCTGGTTTTCGACGACCAGCTTCCAGGGAGGCAAATTTGTTTTTACACATTGCTCGATGAATTCGTGTGCTGAATTGTACGGATGTGGAACCGTTTGCAGCGCTTCTTCTTTTTCTGGTGGGCGACGCTTTCCATTCTCATCGGCGGTTTCGATAAACCCCCCGCCGACAGAAAGAATGAGGCACTCGGAAATCATTTTGTCGCTATCGTACAAGCGAAAACGCATCGTGTTGGGGTGCGGCAGCCCCTGCCCATCCATCAAAAAGCCTTGCCAGAGAATGTCTATCGAGGGGGTAAACCGGATTCTGACTTTGCCGGTATCAATCCCACCGGAGCTTTCCAACTTAGGCATAGCCGCCCATATGGCATCCGGTTCGGCTGACTTCGGGTGCAGACCGATCAACCCGGCACAGACTGCTCCGTCGGTGGCGTGTCCCTTTCCGGTTGCTGACAAACTGCCGAATAGTTCCACAGTCACGTGCACGACGTGTCCGGCAGCGCCGCCCAGCTTCTTGATGTGCGGGTCGATGACATTTTTTCTGAAATCAAGTGCGGCAATCATGGGGCCGACAGTGTGCGAACTGCTCGGACCAATGCCGATCTTGAACATGTCGAGAGGACCGATCAGGTCCGCGCGGGTTGGGTTCATAAGTGCTGCTTTCAATCTGCCAGAAGCGGATTTTACTACTAAAGCAGCCGTATTCGCCTATAGTTCACTTAAGGTCGCCAAATCAAAGCAGTGCATAAGAAGCTCTGAAGACAATTCCATGGAATTTTTTGCATCCGCGGTTTTTGCTTAAGGCGAACTTTTGGTTTTGGCTCAGTAGGAGGAAAAGCAGACAGCGTAAATTTTTCGCACTCAGTTGGGATTGGTGAAAGTGTATCCAACGCTCGTCTTTTCGCCTGGGTAATGCTCGTCATCTCTTCCTGCGAACTGATTGGAAAATTCTAGTCGTCCAAGCAGATTGCCGTAACCGGAGGATAAGCGCCATCTAGCACGATCTATCGACATCAGACCTGAACTCCAGATCGTTCCTCTTGGGGATTCTAGTCTTAGAAAAAGAGCCTGATTAGTACCGCCATCTCCTAAGATGGGCACGAAACGGACCTTACCTGTTTTCTTATCGATAACCTTTCTCATCGAATTGCTTGTATTTACTAAATGTCCATCGGCTCGGTATTTAATTTGATAGCAGGGAATGGCTCCGAGAGGAGGATATGAGAGGCCGAACGGATCGTCCCCATCCGGTTTTTCTCCTGTGTATCCTGGTGGTTTGGTTTGGCTGATTGCCAGCTTGTTTGAGGATTTATAGATATACAATTCGTAGGGTTTGTCTCCGTTCGGTTCTCCCATTGGTAATTTCGTCTTCAGCAGCGCCTCAAAGTCATCCTTTTTCGTACCGGGGACAATCTGGTTGCAGCGTTGAAACATCTCACCAATGATCCGGTCGGGACATGTGGTCGACTGTTTTAGCAACTCTTCAATCGTGCCCACTCTACCAAAGCCGAAATCCCGGTCTTCCTCGTCCATGATGGTATTGCCCAGGTCATCTACTTTCCAGTCTGGAATTGGATAGTACTTGTCTCGGTCGAACACCAATAATCCGGTCGGTTCGGTCTGCGGCGGTTCGATATCCGCATACCATTGTTTGAGTTTGTCGAAGGCGTCTAAGCACTGGGCTTTGGCAATCTCGACATTCATGTATCCTTCTTTTCTGATTTCCGCGCGGAGATTCTTAATCGTTCTGCCGTAGTTTGAGCAGAGATCTGAAAATACCGACGCGCAAGTGCCTTTATGAGTGTAATCGTATTTAGCTGGGTCGCATTTAACGTAGTCCTTTATTTCAAGCGCCTCGGATAGAGTAGCAAGCTGACCATATCCAGAGCCTTTCCGGAGTGTTTTTTTGGTTGGATTTTGTGGATCATCGAAGCCCAGACCTGGTGGATACAGGGCACCATCGTGTCCGTTAGAGTCCGAGCCGAC
>JAYRNY010000522.1:0-5373 GCA_041911975.1 bacterium
AGCCTCCGGGGTTTCCCGCACAAACCAATCAGCCTCCGGGGTTTCCCGCACAAACCAATCAGCCTCCGGGGTTTCCCGCACAAACCAATCAGCCTCCGGGGTTTCCCGCACAAACCAATCAGACTCCGGGGCTTCCTGCACAAACCAATCAGACTCCGGGCTTTCCCGCACAAACCAATCAGACTCCGGGCTTGCCTGCACAAACGAATCAGCCTCCAGGCTTCCCAGCGCAGACGAATCAGCCTCCAGGTTTCCCCGCGCAGACGAACCAGCCGCCGGCGCAGCCTGGCGAACAACAGAATCAACCTGAACCGCCTGAAATCGATCCGAAAAAGGATCCCAAAAAGATTGGTCGCTCTACATTGATTGAGCCGAAAAGAAATCTTCAAGGCGACAAAGAACCGCCTGCGCCGGAGTACTTCAAGTGACAGAAGCAAAGGCTCCAGCGAAAACACCGCCTGCCAAGAAGAAGGCTATACAGGAAAGTCAGGGCGTAAAGCCGTGGTCACTGCGCTTGTTTCTTATCTACGTGGGCGTCGGCTTCTACATTTTTGTTGCCTGGATGAAGATTGGTCCAAGCATTCTTTCTGCTATCGCGTTCAACCTGGCGGTATTAGCTATATTGGCAATCATCGGCACGTTTACTCGCACGCTCGTTCTTAGAAGAATGTTGTCGCTTTTTCTCTGGGGCGCGTTTATGACGGGCGTTGCAGTGATTGTCTCGCGGGTCGCCGTGAGAACGTTTGCGTTTTCTGGTCCGGGTGGGATCGAAATCATCATGGCGATGATCGAAGAAGTAATAAAGCTTATTCCCCTGATTATCTTGCTCATAGCCGGACGGAAGTTCAGCACATTTACCATGGGCATGACTGATTTCATTCTGGCAGGTGCCGCTCTGGGTGCTGGTTTTTCCTGTCTCGAATATGCCGCGGCACACCAGCACAGTGCAGCATATGGACAATTGGCTTGGTTGCCGACTGCCGAGATTACTAATGGCAGGATGATATCAGGACACCTGATCTGGTCGTCTCTTGCAGCTGCTGGTGTCGGGTTTGGATTCTTTTTCAAGACAAGATGGAATGTGGCGGCAATCGGTGCTGCTATTGGCTTATCGGTGGCGATGCTCGATCACGCGGCGTACAACTACAGCGTTGTATACACCGATTGGATAACGGGGATCCTCAATGCATTCGCGCTCAATGGTTATCTTGCCTTCGGTCTTTGGGTCGTGTCGATTGTGATTGCGCTGGTTGTCGACATCAGGATCTTGCTCAAAGCTGTTCCTCAATTCTCCGAGTTCAAGGTCCCCAAAGGCCTCGAAGGACTGGATGGTTTGATGGCGATGTGGGATTTCGTGATCGATCGCAGACGCCTTGCATATTCGCTCCACCACTATGAAAACGCGCCTGAGGCGATGAAAAAGGATGCGGCCGTGACTTCATCGCTGCTGGCGCAAACTTTGATTAATTTCCATATTCCTGAGCGCCGTTTGCGCACCCTTGATGCGATGACCCGTGAGGATCTGACTCTGGTCGCAGGCATTAACGATATGGGCAGAGAAGGTGATTCAGAAAGCATCGGCGAGATTGATTTGCCCAGTCATTACAAATTGATTTCGCCTTTGAGCGAAGGTGGAATGGGCATCATATACAGTGGCGAGCACATTCACACCGGTCAAAAACTGGCTATAAAACTGTTGCATCCAACTTTTGCCAAGCAGCAGAGGGCAGTAGAGCGTTTCAAACATGAAGCAAAAGCAGTGGGTGCGCTGCAGCATCCGAATCTTGTCAGCATCTCCGACTTTGGCATCACGGAAAGGCGGAGAATTCCATATCTGGTGATGGAGCTGATTCAAGGAGAAAACCTCGAGCAAGTCATTAAGAGAGGAGAAGCGATTCCGCCGCAACGTTTCTTTTCGATGTTCGATCAGGTTCTGGACGCGTTGTCGCACGCTCACAAACGCATGGTTATTCACCGCGACATGAAACCCAGCAATATTCTCCTCACGCGCACTGACGATGGCCGTGAGTTCGTCAAGATAGTCGACTTCGGCATCGCCAAGATTATGACCGGCGAGGGCGAGGAAGGCAGCAATACACAGGAATTGACGAGAACCGGCGACCTGATCGGAAGCCCGCTCTATATGAGTCCAGAGCAAGGCTTGGGAACGAAGCTAGATGCGCGCTCTGATATTTATTCGGTCGGATGCGTGATGTATGAGTGCATTGTTGGAGAGCCTCCGCTTTTGGGCAGTACCGCTGTGCAGACGATCATGATGCACATCAATGAAACTCCGAAGACGTTGCGGGAAGCCAGGCCGAATCTCAATATTCCTGCCTCGATTGACAATTTTGTCATGAAGGCTCTTGCCAAGAACCCTGACCATCGCTATCAAACGATGGATGAGATGAGGGAAGCTCTTCACGCTGTAAGAGCAAATCCGCAAGGGGTGGCGGCCAATTACCCTCCGAATAATCCCTAGAATACACCCGGTTCTCCAATTGTTGTGTTTTGAAAGTACAATGAATCAGGCATCCAGTTAAGGCTCAGAATCGTTTGAACAAAGGACCGTTATGACACCGAGAAATCAGACTGGAAGAAATACGCGCAGTCTCCAGAGCCGCGCCCGCAATCAAGTCCGCAATCGAGCCCGCAATCAAAAAGGACTGGCAACCTGGGTGAAGGTTCTCATAGGCGTAATGGTCATCGGCACGATTTCGATAATCGGCATTGTCACTGCAGGCGTGTTTTTCGTGGGCTCTGCCATGAAAGACGTGATGGATCCTGCCAAAGTCAAGTCGACTGTCGACTCGATTGCCAAATTCCAAAATCCTTTACCCTCCGGCTGGAAGTTCGGCATGGCTCTAAATATGTTCGGGACGAGTGTTGCTGTGGTTACCAACGAAAAGGAAAACCTCACTGTAACGCTGCTCAAATTGCCGCGCGGAGCCAAAGAAGTGTCATCCGAGAATGTCGTCGGTGAGTATGCAGAAAAGGGCGTTCCAAATGTATCGGGCATGGACGCCAACAAGGCAGGCGCGCCGCTGGATATCAAAGAAAGAGGCAAGCTCACCGTTGCCGGTGAGGAGATGCCCTATGTAAGCGGCGTAAGTGAAAGAGCCGGCAAGAAATTCTCCCAATTCATCGGCAGTGTGGTTTCCAAAAAGGACCCGCAGAATCCGACAGTGATCATTATTCAAGGTATCTGCCTTGAATCTGACTCCTACAAGCTTGAGCAGACCAAACAATTGCTTAACGCTATAAAGAGCTTCTAAGCAACTATATGCAGACCATGGGAAAGAATACAAAGCTCTAAAAGAGAAACAAATGGAAAAACATTCTTCCCTGTTTGCGTTATGTGCACGAATCTTTCTGTGCATGTCCCTGTTCTGGGCAGCCGCTTTCAACATTTCCGGATGGACTGTTCAGCTGGACATTCTCTCGCCAGTGGGTGGGGCAATGGCAGCACCTATTCTTTCAGCAACAACCGCAGCCGAAATTGTGCTTGGCGTGGCCATTCTCATTGGCTATAAGACCAGACACATGGCTTGTCTGGCCGCCTTGTACTCGCTGACTATGACCAGCATTGTGCATGGATTTTGGAACTCTGCTCCTGGTATGCAGTTTAATGACTCGATGAATTTCTTTCAGTCGTTGGGGCTTTGCGGTGGTTTTCTGTTGCTCGTAGCTTTTGGTCCCGGAGAGTACAGCGCTGACGCAAAGCTTAAAGAGGCTACTAAGCCGGACGCGAAATCAGACCAGCAAGCGTGAGTCCGCCTGTAAGCGTAATTCAGTGAACAAATTTGTTTCTCACACAAAAGGTCGGCACAAGAAAGTTCTCTTGCTCTTTTGTGCCGCAATTGCGCTTGTGCTGGTTTCTTCCCAAAAGAGCCTGGCAAAGGTTGAAGATACATCGGCAGATGTCCTGCGCAAGAAGTTCAACAGCGAACAAGGCAAGACAAGAATCATTGCGCTTATGTCCCCAACCTGTGAAGTTTGCCAGTCTGGGCATCGCATCATGCGTGGAGTATTTTCGAATCTGGCTCGTATAAAACTTAAGGGCTATCTGGTCTGGCTTCCGATACTTGAGACAGACAAAAAAGCTGCAGCTGAAAAGCAGGCAGTCGCTTATTCAAAGGATCCACAATTGTCGCTCTATTGGAACGATGATAAGAGTCTGGGTAATGCGTTTTCAAAGACTTTGAAACTAAGCGAAACGGCTTGGGATGTTTATCTGGTATACGGACCAGGAAAGACCTGGGAGGACGAGATTCCACCGCCGCCCGATTACTGGATGCATCAGCTGCTCAAACAGAGCGGTGCAGATCAGAAATTGCGCTTGGAACAAACGGCGTTTCAAACGCACGTCCTTTCCATAAGTTCGACTCCGAATCAGTGAGCTGGTTGCCTGGCTTTGACCAGCTCCTGCGCGACAAACTCACCGGCGCGCACGGCGCCGTCGAGATTGCCGTTCCACAGCGGTGACGATTCCGAAGTAGCCCAGTGGATGCGGCCGAAAGGCTCACGGATCACGTGCCCGTATGCGGTCAAAACGCCGGGCGCCATGTGGGCGACATGGCAGCCGCGCGTCCAGCGATCTGCAGACCAATCATGTTCGAAGTAGTGTCGGGCATTTGCAGCTTTCACTCCGAATCGTTGAGCTAGCCGAAGCCGTACTTGTTTCGCTCTTTCTAACGCCGGCATCTCTGCCAGTTGTATCGCCTCTTTGGCGAAGGCGAACGACATCAGCACGCCGACACTTTGGTCGGGCGGCGAAGTATCGAGTGTCATCTGTAATTCTTCATCCGGCGCTGTTACCTCACCGCTCAAGCCCATCTCGCGCCAGAATGGTTGATCGTAAACAGTGATGAATTTTATGCACTGCCCCGCGGGCATGTTGCGCAACAATTCCATTCGCTTTGATGGAAGCGGTGGGTCGTACTCAATATCGCTGGCGAGATTGGGCGGGATGGCTACGACAACGGCTTTTGCATTGATTGTGGCTTTTTTTGACTCCACTGTGACATTTTCGTCGGTTTGAGTAATTTTGCAGACGGGCGATTCGAGGAGGAAACAGTCACCAATTTTCTCTTTCATTTTTTCAGCAACCGCGCTCATGCCTCCTTTCAGCATGTCTTGTTCGGCACCACTCTCAACCTTCATTTGCATTTCAATGTCATTGCCGGAGGCTGCGATTTGAAAGAGAACATACAAGAGCGAGAGTTCAGAGAGCTCGCACGTGAAGAGCCCGATAAAGAGCGTGCGCAGCATTGCCAGCGCCGGTTCACCTAGATTGTGGGCCGGATCGCTGAGAAACTGTCCGAGAGACAGCGAGTCCCATTCTTTTGCTTTTTTGCAAGTCCAGGGAGCTTC
>JAYRNY010000523.1:0-4677 GCA_041911975.1 bacterium
ACCCGCAGATCGCATCTGCATCATCATGCGAGAATTGGCAATTCCGTTCATTCCATTCTGATTCGAATTAAATCCGGCACCACCAATGGTGCTGATTCCAGGAGCGGTATTCGATCTAATTCCCAAGTTGCCGGGAGCATTCGCCATGGAATTTTCGCTCAAGCCCATGTAATCGGTTGCGTAATAGTTGCTGTTGCGGGTCGTTTTTCCGCAGCAATTGGCAGCAGGCAATTTCACTGAAGTCTGGTTGCCGTTGTTGCCGCCATTGGTGGCCATGCCGCTGTGACCCATGGCAAAACCTATTGACGGAGCGGGAGCCGGGCCGGAGTTGGCTGCTTGCGATCCGCCGGAGCGGTTGCCCCAGTAATTGGGAGCGGTGTGAGCATAGCCGGCGCCTGCCGAGTTATTGCCGCCCACCAAGCCCGGCACATTGGTCGAGCCGGAGTCTGATCCCGAAAACGACGGCCCCGCATAGTCTTGGGCCGATACAGCCTGGATGCGCGCGACCGGCAATAGCGCCGTCACGAAGAGCACTGCCAGGAGCTTCGATGATTCAAGATGCCATCTCTGTTTGACTTTTCGCATTTTTGACCTATCCGGGTGGCTGGTTGGATGCGGGCGAGCGCTGAAACCACAACGAATCTGGATGTGTCCATTGGGTTGGAAGCATCATAAACGCATACACAAGCGAGGTGTGAGGCGGTTTCTCCCACACCAGCACAAGTTTTATCTAGCCGCCTTCAGGCAAGCAGGGTTAGGGTTTGGGCAATTCCGGAATTTTGCACCAGGTGTCTTTTCCGGCTGTGCATCGGACACAACGCTTGCGGGAGTCACTGTAATGCGCCCCACAGACGTCAGTATTGCAGCCTTCGCAGTGTTTTTTGGACACGCCGGGCGCGGAAGGCATTGGAATAAGGCCGGACTCCAGAGGTTTCCCGCAAATCGAACAGCAGTTCTTTAATGTCGAATCCGGTGTGCTGGGGAGCATTAACCTTCCCTCAAATGATTAACCACTGATCCATTCTAATCTGATCTCGGCAGATCTAACGCGTGCCGGAAAGAATTCAGCTATGATTTCACCTCGCGCGCCCGAAAAGGGTCCCAATCAAGGCATGGGCGCCGATTAGCGATTTTCGAGGTCAACGCCATCAAAATGACCAGCAATAAATACATCCTGAGCATCGACCAGGGAACGACCAGTTGTAGAGCAATTGTCTTCGACCCGTCCGGCAGTGTCCTGGGCGTCGGACAGAAAGAATTTCGCCAGATCTATCCTAAGCCAAGTTGGGTAGAGCACGACCCTGAAGAGATTGTCTCGACTCAAATCGAGTGCATTAATGACGCCGTTAGAGCGGCTCACATAAAAGCAGCAGATATCGCTTCAGTTGGCATTACCAACCAGCGCGAAACTACTGTTGTCTGGAATAAAGAGACCGGCAAACCGGTCTACAACGCAATTGTCTGGCAGTGCCGGCGGACGGCCGATCTGGCGGAGGGGATCAAAGAGAAACATGCAGATCTCGTGCGCAAAAAAACCGGGCTTGTGCCGGACGCATATTTTTCGGGACCGAAGATTCGCTGGATTCTGGACAACGTCGAGGGAGCGAGAAAACTCGCCGAAGAGGGCAAGTTGCTTTTCGGAACGATCGACACGTGGCTAATCTGGAATTTGACCGAGGAGAAAAACCACTACACCGAACCCAGCAATGCATCACGCACTATGCTGTACAACATCGAAACTCTTTCCTGGGACGATGAGCTTCTCGAAATCATCGGCGTCCCAAAATCGATGATGCCGCAGGTGATACCATCCAACGGCGAGTTTGGTACGATGAAAAAAGACCTGGTCGGATTTTCGGCGCAGATTTCCGCTGATTTGGGAGATCAGCAAGCTGCTCTATTCGGGCAGGGATGCTTCAAGCCGGGTATGGCAAAGTGCACGTACGGCACAGGAAGTTTTCTCCTCGCCAATATCGGCAACGCGCCGAAACACACCACTGGTCTTCTCACTACAGTCGGCTGGCAACTCAAAGGTGAGAAAGCGGTTTACGCTTTCGAAGGTGCCATATTCATCGCCGGCGCGGCAGTGCAGTGGCTGCGCGACGGGCTGGGCATCATCGAGTCGAGCGAAGAGACGGAAGCACTGGCTACGTCGCTTAAGAACAACGAAGGAGTCTACTTCGTTCCCGCTCTCGTCGGACTGGGATCACCCTGGTGGAACTCGGATGTGCGCGGCACTATCGTCGGGTTGACCAGAGGAAGCGGACGCGCGCACCTGGCGCGTGCAGCCCTGGAGTCTATGGCTTATCAAATTCGTGACGTCGCGGAGGACATGCGCAAAAATGGCATTCAGATGTCGGAGCTGCGCGTGGACGGCGGTGCTACAAAAAATGGATTCATGATTCAGTTTCAAGCCGATGTGCTCAACATTCCTGTAGTGAGAGCAGCACAAGTAGAGGCGACTGCCTGGGGGGTTGCGGCGCTGGCGGGTTTGAGCGCGGGCATCTTCAAATCGCTCGAAGAGATTCAAAGCCAGTGGCAACAGGATGTAAAGGTTTTGCCGCAGTCAGACCGGAAGCTGGATTACACCGGCTGGCAAAAGGCGCTCAAGAGCGCATTTGCCGGAGCTCAAAGCAACGGCGCTTGAGGGAAAGAGCCGGTCAAATCCGGCTCTTTCGTTGCCAGCCTGTCTTTTCACTAATGGAACTACCGAGCCAGCGTGCTATAAAAGACGCTGCCAAGGACCGGTCAGGACCAGATACCATGAAAAGAATCTCTGCTATTGCACTCGCCTCGCTTCTCGTTGCCGGGCTCGGCCTGCCTGCCCTGGCACAAAAGAACGACTACGGCAACAGCGGCCAAATAACAGGCGACGACCCGAGATCCTTCTTCGGCTCAGGCGCTAACATCGATCCCGATGCAATGGAAGATGCGAGCGTTCCTGTTGATAAAGCCACGCACCTCGATCCTGAATATCCCGGGCAGAAGCAAATCTATCCGACAGTCGGCACGCGAGGCGCCTCCACTTACCCAATCCAGCTACCCAATCGCCCCAATGTCAGCCCGGGCACGCAAGCGAGCAGTTCCAGCAGCGCTTCAACTGACGCGAAAGTGCAAGACGCCTACAAATACGATATGGCGCAAGCCGGTGACAGCGATTCAAAACAGGTCAAGCAAAAGAAGCAAAAGCGTCCGGGTTTCTTCAAGTGGTACGCCCAATCGTGGAAGCACTTCTTCCTCTCCTCGGGCAACTTGATGGGCTTCCCGGTTGGCTCCGATGATGATGGCACCGGTGATTTGAAGCCGCCGGACATGTACGGCAATAACTGAGCACAAAATGCCAACTCAAGCTGGAGGTCGCATGCATTGCGACCCCAGGGCAGCCGCCTGAGCGAAGGAATGCCTTAAGCAAAGCGTAGGGGCGCATTGCATGCGCCCAATAGATAGCCACTCAACTGCGCAGAATTGGCTAAACTAATTACAGTGGAAACCGGAATCCTGGATCCAACTAGTAAGTAGATAGAAAGACATGCCCCTTAGATGGTCCGCGATAAACAGACGCAACTGGTCTGCACAGCTTTCGCTCATCGCACTGCTTTCAGTTTTGTTGATTGCGGCTGATAGTAACTGGATGACCACGGCAGTAGCCTTCGACGAGAAAGTGAAACCTACCGCCGGTGATTGGTACTGGCGCGGAACGAGATCTCTGGAACAACGCAACTACCTGCAAGCGGTGAGCGACCTGACCAAATCGCTCGCCTTGCTCGATACCACCAAATACAGTGACTTCAAAGTTGCCGCAAAGTATGCAGCCTCCGCCAAATCGTTTCGCGACATCGATTACATCGCAGATCAGGTTTACACGGTTGCCCTTTGCCACAACTGCCGAGGCACCGCATATGGTTTTGCCGGAGAACTAGAAAAAGCAGTACATGACTTTGATGCGTCACTAAGGGCCTACCCGCTTTTTGCCAAGTCATACTCCAATAGAGGCAACGCCTACATGAACATGGGGCGCCTCGACAAAGCAATTCGTGATTTCAACGAAGCAACAAAGCTTGACCCACATCTTTCAGAGCCATTCAAAAACCGAGCGCGAATTTATCACTTGAGAAAACAAGAAAGCCTCGCACAAAAGGAATTGTCGGCTGCAAGCAAATTGGGCCCGGCGGAACTGGATTTCGACATCGCGTTTCATTTGTTTGTCGGCAGACTTGTAAACCAGGCTTTGACCATTGCACCGAAAAACCCCTATCTGATCAACGCTCGCGGAGCCAGCAAAGACAAATTAGAGGACCAGCGTTCTGCAATAAAGGATTTTCAGCTGGCGCGTTCGATCGATCCAAAACTCTCGATTGCATACCAGAACGAAGCCCGTGCTCTGTTCCAACTCCACAACGAGGAAGGTGCATTCAAAGTATTGCGCCTGACAGGATCAGCCTTCCCTAATGATGCGTTTCTCCAGGATTGGATCGCCTGGAAGTTCATCGATCATCACAAGTATAAGGAGGCAATTCCGTATTCAAATGCAGCGATAAAACTAAATCCTAGGTTTCCCTGCGCCTTGACCAATCGAGCCGTAGCCTACTTTGGCATGCGCAACCACAGTAAAGAAGTGATCGAAGACTGCGACAGGGCAATTGCAATCAATCCACGATACGCGAATGCGTATGCTAC
>JAYRNY010000524.1:0-2352 GCA_041911975.1 bacterium
CCGACGTCAAAGTCGAGTCGGAAGGCGAGCTGGGAAAGGTCTACGAGATGAAGCTCGACCACAACACCGGGCGTCACAAAGTCGACGCGGCAGTGATCGTACCGAAAGGATATGACCCGGAAAAGCCCACCCGCATGCTCATCTACAATCACGGCTTTCGCACTGATGCACACAGGGCGCTCGACTATTCAGAATTAAGAGACCAGATGAAGTCAGCCGATCCGCAGACTATTCTGGTAGTGCCAGAATGGCAGGCCAACCCGGGTTCGGAAAGCTCAGCCCGAGGACGTTCCGACCAGCCAGGTTTCTACAAAGGCATGCTCAATGAAATCATGCAAAAGACTCCCGAGCTGCAGGGCAAAACCGTAGACAACCTGGACAGTATCGGCATAATCTCGCACTCTGCCGGCTACAGCCCGGCTATGGCGCAACTGTACAACAACGGACTGAAGGACAAGATCACCTCCGTCACAGTGCTCGATTCCATGTATAACCAGCGCGCCTATGACGGTTGGATTACAGACAATCTGCGGGATCTGGCCGCGGGCAATAAGCACTTCCAACTGATCTACACCGGACACTTGGCTAACCAGAGCCTGGGACTTCAACAGCGAGTCGAGCGCCAACTGGCTAATGCCAGGCTGGGAACGGACAGCGTATACAAAGATCACGCCCGCGGCGGCGACCTGGTAAGCCCGGAAACGATTGCCCAGCACGGCTTCGTGTTCAAGCGCAGCGAATTCACGACCAAGGGCGATGGTGCCCATGGTGCGATGACACATGTCTATCTACGCCAGTTACTCAATGCACAGAAGAGGAATCGCAGATGAATCCTTTGAACTTTCACGATAAACTCACTCATCCCGTCATAACCTTGGAGAGAAACACATCCCAGTTCCTTAAAAGGTGGCAATACCTGTTTGAGCCGGCGGGCTCATATACCCACACCTTTCGCCTCCCGCCTCTTCAATTACCACAGCGAAACTGCTCGCGCACGCCGAAAGTCCGCGCCCACAGAAATGTCAGGTCGATTCACGACCTCGAGCCACACGTATTGTGGCCGTTACCCCCGCATCTTAGAACCAAAGCCAAAGATACAAATTACTGACCATGCCGGAATCCACAGCACCCCAGCCTCGTTTTGCTGCTCAAGAGCACGATCACTCTCATGAGACGGAGCACTTCGCCGCCAGTCCGACTGAGACGGATGATGCCTGGCAAAACATAGCGCGTGCCGCCTGGGCACAGGGAGCGATGAGCGGCAACAACATGCCGGACATCAGCAAGCAAAGCCTCAATGAGATGCTGGGGCTGAATTTCAACCCGAACACCACAGGTGGGTTTACTGATCGACCAATGACGCAAACAAGCCTGCCGGGTGGGAAATCACTGATAGATTGGGAGGCTCTTTCGAGAGGCGAAACGGTTACGATCACCCCCATTAGTCCGGCGCCCAATCGACCGGCCGCCGGGCTCGACCCTCGATGGCCGGGCATTCCGGTTAGACCGGAGGTTCGCGAGGGGAGGGAGAATGGAAAGTTCGGTCCGAATGTTTTCGGAGGCAGTGCCAGATTGCTCGAACCAGTGCGCGACCAAGCCGTTCTTGCCCGAGTGCCGGACGCTCTCTACATCGGTCAAAAAGGAACAGTGACCTCGACTCGCAACAGGGGCGGCGAAACACAAGAGTATTGGCTTGCAGGTGACGCCGCACGAGCGTTTGCAAAAGCTCAGGAAATTCTGGCAGCGAAAGGAAAACAGATAATCGTCTCGGACAAGAACGGCGCAGGAAGAACAGTCGACACGCAAACGGAAATCTACCATCGAAGCCAAGGCGGCAGGGGTTTTGCGGCAGGCAAACCGACCAGCTCCAATCACACAATTGGTCGAGCGATGGATGTTTCCAACTGGAAAGATCCAGATGTAAAACGCGCTCTACTTGCTGTAGGTTGGCGTCAGGGCGACAGCCGCGGTCCGATAGCAAATGACTTGCATCATTTCAGCTTTGCCGGAAGCCCGCAACAGGATGGACCACCACGGAGACATGCCGGTCGTCGTTAATGTAGGGTTGACGCCATGCGTCGACCATTTTTGTAGGGGCGAATTGCATGCGCCCGAATGCCGGCTAGAAGCCGGCGGTCCCAGGCACTCGCGCACCATTCGTAGTGGCGCGCTCGATTTCAGGATTTAAGCTCCAGGTGTGAACAGACTTGCTCTAAAACATCCTTCAGCTCGTCTGCCTGCGAGCCGGAGATTGAGCGCAACCCAGCAATGGCGGTCTGCTTCAGCAGAGAGGCGCGCTCGAAGCGCCGCCTGTCGGCCGCCATGATCATGTCGCAAATGTTGGTGGCAACC
>JAYRNY010000525.1:0-3516 GCA_041911975.1 bacterium
AATACATATTGGTTCTCATAGCCCAGAACACTCCCGCCCAGCCAACAATGTTCAGAGGCACTCCGAACATTTGCATCGCAAACGGTACAGAGTCTGAAATATGCCAGCGCCCGACGTCGAGTGCTGGAATTATCAGTGAGAAAAGATACAAGACCGAGACCAAGGGGCGTCCTAGTTTGTCTTCGTCTTTTCCTTGCGGTTTCATTCGCTCATTCAACAAAGCCGGATCGAGGGCGTAAATGCAAACTACAGCTACGATGGCTTCAAACAGGAAAACCAGCCAGAAAAACGGCAAATTGGGCGTTCCGGCTATCGCCAGCGTACCTGCCCCAAGTGCAGCGCATACAAGGATGGAAATTATGACCGCTTTGGGGCGGTTGAACTTGGCGGCACTGGCTTTGACTGGATCGTTGCTCATTTAATGCCTGCCCCAATTTACCGCTCTTGCCGCCGGATGTTCCTTTGATTGGTACCAAATGTGCCCAGCCCGTACATGGGATTTAACGACACTGTAGCAGACAGGACGTGAAGGAAGGCTGATTTAGGAAGTGATGCTTGTTTATGGTCGACGCATTGCGTCTACCCTGCGTTATTTCTTCGCGCGTGAGACACTGGCAAAATATCCGAGTACCTGAACGGCGCTGATTTCGCCGGTCTCGTCTTCGTATGCAACTGCGTCAATAATGTCGTTGCCCGCTAGAAATTGAAGTTTTTCCCATAGCCTTGGATTTGACGAGTAGTAATACAGCTCCTTTTCTTCTTTGAAAATGGACAAGTCTCGATTTCCGGAGATTTGCATCGGAAGCACGACGGCTTTTCCCTTCTTGACCGCCTCCATTCCGCATTTGGTGTTTGCCATTCTAGATCGCAGCATCATCCCGATGAAAATCATTAGGACAACATTCAACGCAAGAAGCGCTGGTGGAACGGAATATACGATAAGGAAAACGACGGTCAAAAGAGCAAAGCCGAAGGTCGATTGCATCATGCGCCTTTGCTCTTTACGTTCTTCGGCAAATGCTGGGTAGAACTGGGGCGGATCGTCTTCAAATTTAGAATCAACTTCATGTCCATCAACAACTGCATGATAAGTAAATGCCTTAGCGCGACCTTCCCGTGAATCAGGGTGCGCAGAGTTTGCCGACTTACAATCTGATAGCACTTTGAACAAAACAGACCCCTGCGAAATGCGCAGATCTTTGATTGTTTTATCGATCTCATCATCTGCTTCTTTTTCGGACCCTGAGAACCGTAAAATGAATGCGTGCGCCATAGCATTGTCTGACGCTGAGTAAGTTGATACATCATTCTTTGCTCTTTCCGCAGCCAGCTTATACACCTCTCCGGCAGTCTCTAAGTCGCCCTGAGCTGCCAGGCAACAGGACAATAGAAAAGATGCGCGAGTGGAGAGATAATAATCGGTTTTGATCGTATGTTCCGGCCTGATTCCATCGATGAACTGCTGCAAAAGTGGAGACGCTTGCGCATATTCTTTTTGGCTGAAATGGGCCTCGGCCATGCACAGGCAACCCAGAAGATAGGCTTCCTTGTCGGTGGATAAATCTTTTGTCAATTCATAACATTGTTTGCGCATTTCATTTGCTTTTGCTGAGGCTCCGGAAAGTTCGAGTGCCATGGCGTATGTTCTCAGGGCGAAGCAGTGATAGACAAGTGCTATCTGTGTCTTCACCGTTGTTGCGTAGTACTCCGCTTGCCGCAACAGACTTATTGCATATTCAAAAGCATGCTCGAACTTTCCTGCATAAGCGAGCGAAAGAATGTATTCGCGCTCAGCGCCACGCGCGAGATGCAACGCATCAATCGGGTGGTGCGCACGCATCATCTCGCCGTAACACGCTGCTGCAAGAAGATACTCATTTGTGCCCTGCAATGCGTCGGCAAGTCCGCATGCGCTGAATGCTGTAAACCACTCTTTCTTGACGATTGTAAGTGGATGTATCATACCTGCTAGGAATTCTACGACGGCTATCAGTCGATGCCGCACTGCAAGGAGTATTGCACCGACTAAAACGGCGCCAAAGACTACAGGAAGTCCGACCAAAAATATGGCACCAAATATGAGTGCGTTTTTCATCCATAGGAAAGCAAGAACACCAACGACGATGAAGATGGTCAGCGCCTGACCGATGATTGGCATTGGCCTGTTGAAGGCCTGCGCGGCAGATGCGCCGAGAATGTGTTCCGGCGGAAGAGGTTTGATTTTGAACGCGTTGATGTGTTTTGCAAGTTTGTCGTCTGCCGTGATTTCTTGCGAATCAGTTGTAGATACCGCGCTTCTATTTTGATCGGGTGAATCAGGAGCAGATACAACCAGCGCACTTCTCTCTGATGCGTCATCGTCATCAGCTTTTAGATTTGTGGTTTCTTCAGCGAGAAAATCTTTGTCCATTACGGAAACAAAAGCACCTTATCCAGGTTAATATACCTCTGATTTTAAATTCCAATCCGGCCGCCCCTTTTGCAGTAGCGAGATGACTTATGAAACTTGCCGTTCTTACGACCATTGCTCTTTCGCTTTGCCTGAGCACACTGCCAGTTGATGCAAAGCCAAAAGTCTGGACTATTGACGCCAGGCAGGAGCAGTTGATGAAGGACATCAATGAGGGTCAGAAGGGAAAACAGTTGACCAAGAAGGAAGCCGATCGACTGCGCGGTGATCTTGCTGATGTTGCGCGCCGGAAAAAGAAAATGAAGGCAAAAGCAGAGGACGGCAAGTTGACCGATGACAACAAGAAAGATTTGGAAGGCGACCTAAACGCAATCAGCGATCACATTCACAAATACAAGTTAGAAAAGCGCACCCAGTAATTGCGCATGTTGGAGCGGTTTGAGTTCAGCGAGGCACGGCGGCGCATTGCATGCGCCTATTTCTAATCGCTTCTACAATGCGTCTCTGCGAGAGAGGCGGGTGATGCATGGTATTGCCCGTGCGCTTTCCAAACTCACGGATTACTCGTGCGCAGTCACGCCAGGATGGGGTGAACTCGACTCGTTTTTGATCCAAACCAGGAGCATTTGAGCCAGTTGGTCAGTCAGCTGATTTTCTTCAAGTAAAAGGTGCTCGCCGTCGCCGATAACCATGAGCAGCTTGTCAGGAGTTGTCAGGGCGTTAAACAGCTCGATTGTGCCTTCCGGCTTGACGAGTTTGTCTTTGAAACCTGCCATGAGCAGAACCGGCATCTTCTCGATTAATGCGGCAGCGTCGAAATTGCCCTTCATGAAGTCATTGAATTGCTTGAGTTCTTTGGGCGTCAGTTCCATGCGGTTGGATCTGTCCGCCAGCATCCGTTTTTGCAGACTGCGGTTAGCAGTTGCGCGCTCTACAACAGTTGTTCCGACATCCATGGGCTTATTCTTGTTTTCGATGTACCGCAGCCCGACGTGCATCTTGGTTGTCAGGCTACCATAACGCTCGCTGGATGGCACGGACGAGATCAGACCGTCGCACAAAGAGGGATAACGCGATGCGGCTCTCATAGCAATGGCGCCGCCCAT
>JAYRNY010000526.1:0-1818 GCA_041911975.1 bacterium
GTTTAGGCTGATCGGAAAGACGCTTCTCGTTGGCGGCAACCAATTGTGTCAGCTCGCTGCGAAACGGCAAATCGGTGTGCTCTTTAAATAGAAGCTTCAAGTAATGGATGTACACTTTATCGATTTCCTTCACCTGCGCGATCAACTCGCCGGAAAGCGGTTGCGAAAACGAACAGGGCAAGGGAAGTCGCATCACGTCGATGAGCAAGAGCGTAACCAGGCACTTTCCGCATCGTCCGCAGTTGGTGTTTTTGCTATCTCGATCATTTGAGTAACAGACGCGCAAGCGTTCGTAGCCGGTCTGCCATTCTCGAATCGGCAAAAGTTTTGCTCCTCTCGCCCAGACAGCGCCATCGTGGACGATGGAAAAACTGCGTGATGACATCAAATGATCGCTTGTCGGATTGCTTCCCCATATGGGTGCGTTCTCGGTGTAGGAAAACGACCCTGGAATAATACCTTCCGAAAATGCGCCTTTGAAAAGCATCAGCGCAGATGCGATCCCGGCACCGTGTGTCTCGTCCCACTCTTTGAAAAGAAGCCGGTGATTGGATTGCAGCCAGTACAGCGTAATACCGAGTGACTTGAGAGTGTCTTCGTTGGTTCGCAAAGCGCGCTGAAAGTTTTCATTGTCTTCCAGCGATATATCAAATCCCTGAACGAACAAACCGGCTTGGATGTTGCGTTTCAGCCTACCGCAAGTGCCGGAAGCATGGCGGTAGATCGTATAGCAGCTATCGACGCCGCCGGAAAATGCGCAGATTGCTTTGTCTAGTTCCGGATTTAGGTCGGTTTCTGCTTCCTTCGCCGCTTGGATTTCCACGCGATTGTACTTGCGCGGGTGTTGGCTGTACCAGAAAGCCTGGTATTCCATGAGATTGCGAATTAGGTAAGGCGAGACTACGCCGTGCACATAAACGTCTGCTTTTGCTCTCATTGCAGCAAAAATTGCACCGACCATGAAAGGATCTGCACTTTCAGTTACATCTCCGGCAAATATCTCAGGCACCCGATAAAAGAGCCGCTCGCGATGCCCGTTGGGTAACTCGATTTCGGCGGCGAGCTCGACCATGTTGTCTGACTGCCTTCTTTCTAATGGCCAGATATTCGTGCGCATGCAGCATTTTTAGCCTATTGTCTTAGCTTCCTTCATGAAATGGTTGTCATGTTGCAATTCAGGCAGAAGGTAGACTTGTACAAAACACACATCGACAAACATGCAGAAATCGCCGCTGATCTCGATTGTCATCACCTACTACAGCTACGCCGACTATTTGCGGGAAGCTGTGGCTAGCCTTGAGGCGCAAACCTACGAAAATTTCGAAGTGATTATCGTGGATGACGGCTCGCCCGAAAAACACGTGCATGAGATGAATTTCGGTCCGCTGAAATTTCCCTTGAAAGTTGTTACACACGAGACCAACAAGGGCTTACCGGAAGCAAGAAATACGGGAGTGAAACATGCATCAGGTGAATATCTGGTCATGTTAGATTCTGACGATTTGATCGAGCCGACCTTTCTGGAAGATTGCATGGCTTGCCTGAAAGCTTCGGGAAAAAACGGCGTTTATACTCATATGCAACTGTTTGGTTCTCGCAACTATCTGTGGAAAGACGAGATATCTCTTGTTTCCCTGCTTGCTGGCGAACCCGGGCCCGTAACCTTTCTAATGGAGCGCAAGGTCTTTGAGGTTGCCGGTGGTTACAATCAGCTCTTGCCGCTGAACAGCGACCACGAATTCTGGGTGGCGGCGTTGTCAGGCGGCATGCAGTTCGAGAGATTGGAAAAACCGCTTTTCAGATATCGCAAGCACGAAA
>JAYRNY010000527.1:0-6784 GCA_041911975.1 bacterium
CCTACAGAAACGAATATATGCGCCCATGGTTGCTTGGTGGCAGCAATGGCGGTAGCCACCGGGGCCGCGTCATTGGCGTACTGTTGATAAGGAAGAATGCCGGTCAAAACGAGCGAGACGGCAGCGTATAAAACCGTACAAATGACCAGGCTACCGATCATGCCTATCGGCATATCCTTCTGTGGATTCTTCGTTTCCTCGGCGGTAGAGCTTACGGCATCGAATCCGATGAAGCTGAAAAAAACAATCGCTGCACCGCCCATGATACCAGCGAAGCCGGTGGGAGCGAAGGGGTGCCAATTTTCCGGATGTACATAGGCTAAGCCGAAAAGGACAAAGAATATGACCACTCCGACCTTTACTATGACCGCCACCGAATTGACCCAGGCGCTTTCTTGCACGCCGACGACCAGAACATATGTGATCAGACAGACAATCACGAAGGCAGGCACATTCATGGCCAATGCCATTCCGCCTATGTTCGGCAAGTCTATAGAACTGTACATGTTGGCGATGCCGGGGTCTGTCTTAATCGCCTCCAGTCGCAGCATCGCCGTGTGTGGATCGCAGGCCAGCCAGAGAGGCAGTTTATAACCCGTAATTCCAGTCAAAACGTTTTGAAAATAGTCCGACCAACTTACAGCAACAGCGATATTGCCGACGGCGTATTCGAGAATCAAATCCCAGCCGATTATCCAGGCAATCAGCTCTCCCAGTGCGGCATAGGCAAATGTATATGCAGAGCCGGACACGGGAATCATGGCAGCCAGCTCTGCATAGCACATGGCGGCAAACCCGCAGGCAATGGCGGCGATCAGGAATGAAATGACAATGGCCGGACCGGCACCATCTCGGCCCAGAGGCGAGCCCATGATGAAATTGATGATCGGAGTAGACATGACGTCGTGAGTGGCGGCTGCCTGCCCAGCTGCCGCTGTGCCCGTCAACGCGAATATACCCGAGCCGATTGTCGCACCCACGCCAAAAGCGACCAGGTCCAGCGCAGTAAGTGTTTTTTTCAATTGATGTGCTGATGCTTCCGCTTCAGCAATTAGTTGGCCGGGAGGTTTGGTGCGCAAAAGCTTAGCCAGTGGCAATGCTTGATCCCCTATCTAGCTGAGATTCGAGTTCTCTTACTTGAGGGTCAATGTTACGGTCTTGGTTTCTGTGTTGCCAGCTTGATCGGTTACTTCGATGACAAATTTGTGTTCGCCTGGTTTTACATCGACGAGTTGCGCGCTCAGATTGGCGCTTTGCGAATCGGCCGCTTCCTGCTTGCCGTCGGCGCTTATGCGCATCATCGCGAAAGGCGATCCGTCGTCGATTTTGTAAGTGGCGTTTGTGATCAGCGAGAGCTTGTCGTCCGCTTTCAATTCCAGCGTGTACGAGCCATCGTGTTTGACAAGATTCACATCGGAAATGGACGGTGGCGAATTGTCAACCGTGATCATGCCCCAGCGCTCGTTTTCCATAAAGCCGCGGGGATTGGACAGACGGTCATCTAGTTTTAGGCGCAGCAAATAATTGCCGTCCTTCTGCTTTGTGGTGTCCCAGTTATAGGTAAATTGTTCCGTCTGACTTTCAGACTCGCCCTGGCTGGCTGATTTTGTTGCGTTGAGAGCCTTGGTTAGTGTGCTTTCGCTGCTATCTTTGCCGTTCTTCACCTTGGTTTTGTCTTTACCGGCATCCTTGGCGGTCTGAGCGTCCTTAGCGTCCTTAGCGTCCTTGGAATCTTTAGTGTCCTTAGCATCTTTTGGCGTATCTTTTGGCGCATCCTTGGCCGCTTCTTTATTCTGCGGATCTTTGCTCGGAGCCGGTTCGGTTTTTGGCTTGCTCGCTTGCTTGTCTTTCTCTACAGGCGGCTCTTGCGCTCGTGACGAATCAAGTCTTTTGCTGCTCGATTTGACCTCACCCTTGTCCGACTTTTCATCACTTTTCGGGGCATCGGAATCCGAATTCTCGTCATCGCTCTTGCCTTTCTCTTTGACTTCGCCTTTTACTTCTTTCTCGTCTTTATCTTCCTTGCTCGTGGTTTCGCTCTTTTCAGCTTTGTCGGTTTTGTTTAGATCGGTCTTCTCCGTCTTGTCCGTTTTGTCCGACTTATCTTTGTCTGACTTGTCAGATTTGTCCTTGTCGGACTTCTTATCTTTAGAATCCTTGCTCGATTCTTTCTTCGAGCGCAAATCAGAGGCCAGAGACTTCCAAGTCTTTCCTTCGTCTTCGGAAACTTCAAGCGAGAGCAGCATGTTGTCGTGGTCCGGATCGTTGCCGGTGATAGTGATTTCTTGTTTGCCTGAAAGATGCGAGCCAGCCTGAATGGAGATATTGCTCATAAAGGGCTGAGCATTGGTCGGCAAGTAAGTGACGTCCACTTTGCGAATCGTGCTAGGCTCGCGGCCGCGACGTGTGGAGGCAGCTGCCTTATCCGGCTGTTTCCATTTGATTCTATACTGCAAGTAGCGGGCTTGCGGCGACTTCAGTTGGAAGCCTTCATTTGTCGCGTCTGCCGCTGCCCAGGACGACCAACTGGCGTCGGGCTGGCTGCTGTTACCGGTGCGGGTTTCGACTGTTATGCGAGTGGAAAGAACCGGATCAAGATCGCTGAGCCCGCCATAGACGAGTAATTTAGACCAATCGGCCGGGCGCTGCCCATCACGAATTTGCGAGGTGTAGGTGGCTTTCAGTGAAGGAGAAAGATCGAATTTGAGCAGGCGCGCAAAATTGCTTGTGGCGGCGAACAAATGCCCTCTTCCATCGAGAGCCAGCGCAGAGACTGCCTCTTCTTCAGTATGCGCGACCGGAACAAAGTAAGAGCGCTGGGCAATTTCTTCTTGCTTTGCTTGTGTGATATCACCTTCGGCATCACCGGCAAAGACCGTGTCGCTGGCCGGATCGTAAATGAGTGAGTAGAAGCCTTCGCTTGTCGCCAGTGTATCGGACTCTCCGGATGGCTTGACCTTGAAGAAATGACCGGTGCCGGCTGTCGTGATGTAGAGGTTTCCTTTCGCGTCTTTGACTGCGCCGGTGACAATGTGATCGCCGGTTTGATATTCGGCTTTCGCTTTGCCTGTTTCGTCAATACTGTAGACTGCGCCCTTCTCGGCTGTTCCCACATAAACGCGCTTTTCTTTGGGGCTATACCAGAGCGAAGTGATGTGGGCCTGGCCGGAATCGAAAATTGCCGCCGCGGTTTTCTTAGACGCGTCATAGCGCCATACTTTTCCATCTGCGGCAACACCTGCATAGACATTGTCTTTTTCGTCTACGCAAAGACTGGTGACTGTGTCTCCGCCCGTTCTGAAAAGCACGTCATGCTTTTCGCTACCGCTTTTGGAGCTGACTATGAGCACGCGGTCCCCGGGAGCGGCTGCTGCATAAATATTGCCCTTGCTGTCGGCAGTGATGGCCGGTGCAAATGAGCAGTCTAATTTTGCGATCTGTTCTGCGCCTGGAGCGCCTTCTTTCCATGAGTAAACTTTGTTGTGCGCTGTGAATATTACCGATCCGGCCGTACCGGTCGCGCATGCCGCAGACCAGACTTGCATTTCGGGTGAGATGGAAATGCGCGCAGCTTCGTGGAAGCCCGGCGAAAGCCGTCCGCGGCTGTCGACTGCCACCTCATCGGACTTGCCGTTGCGGAAGTCCTCTTCGGTGCTTTGCCGCCAGGCCAGTGCCGAGCGCATATGAGGATATTGCTTTGCTGCTGAAAAACTGGTCGCTGCACTCGACGTCGTGCTCTTTTCAGATGATGACGAGCCGGATGAAGATGAGATCGCCGAGGAAATCGCAGAGGCCAGCGAGCTGGAACCGGAAGACGATGATGAGCTTGAGTCTTGTTTGCGTGACTGACTGCTGTCGAGAACCTTTCTTGCTTGATCGGTCATGTATATGCCGTCTTGAGCAGAGTATGAGTTAGTGGGATTGACGTTGTAGAAGTGCGACTGAGCCATCGCTTTTTCTTTGCGCTCTACAGTCAGCGCCAGCAAGTGCATGCCGTCCAAGAGCCAGGGTTCTGCAAGTTTTGCACGGACCTCTCCTTTGACGATTTGCGGACCTTTTGTATAGCGGTCCGAGAAAAAAAGTTTCAACCAATTGGCAGGCGGCGAGACAATGCGGCGTCCATCCAGAAAGAGCGATTGCTCAGGCAGCGCCAGGACTGCTTCCAGCACGTTGCCCGGACTCTGTTCGCGAATTCTGTTGGCCACCTGACTAAGATTCTCAGGCTGCGGATCAATCACTCCCATCCGTTTTCTCAATTGATCGATCTGGTCGCCTGGTCCGACACCTAAAAGAAGATTGCCGTCCGGGATGTCGCGCGGGATCTTGAGAGCCAATTCGCGGGTCTCGCGCGGTTTGTTGTAAGGGCGCAATACTGCGGTAACTTTGACCGTGTCGCCGGGTTCGACCTTTTGCTTGTCGAGGTAGATGCGCTCGAGACGCGCAGTGTCGTGCCCGTCGTCCAGGACGATGTTCAGATTGACGCCTTTGATAGAGGCCTTTTCGAAGTCGTTGTTGACGATGCGCGTCAGTATGGACAAGAAGGAGATGCCAGTAGAATCACCGGATCCCCTCATTTTGAAGCTGGCATCGACAGGTCCGTGCACGGCAAAGTTGCCGGCGAATTTGTCATGGCGCTCGATTGTGCCGACCTTGTCGGTAAACACTTTGCTGTCTATAGAGACAACATAGGGCGATGTCGACTGGTGAGTGGTGTCGATGGCGGAAATGGCGGTGCTGGCCAGAAGCTCCGGGGTGAGGTCGGCATGATTGATGACATTGAGGTGAAAAGTCTTCTTTACCCCGCGTGTGCGATCGACGACCGTGTAGGTTGCCGGAATCATCTTCGACTGCCTGCCCAGTTCTCCGCCAATCGCCCATGGTCTGTCATTGACCACTGAGCCGACTACTTTTACAGGAGAGGCGACTTTGAACGAAACAGCCAGGTTGGGAAGAACCTGATGGATATATGCGGTGGCCATGGGAAAATCGACTGGACCAGCTTGCATGAAAGGGTGACCGAAAGCCAGCACGTTGCCACCAAATGTGGTGGTGGCAGTTCCGGTTGCCGATGCGGAGAAATCACCAGTGACAAGCAGCACGCTCACCGCGCCACCCGGCTTGATTGTTTCGCCCGGATAATTCTTGGCTGCATTGGAATCGTCATCCAGCGATTCGTCTATAGCACCGGCAGTACCTGCCGAAACCGACATGCCGAAATTCTTCAAGTGGTCGCCGAGAAATTCCTGCGCGCCGGATGAGAAGCCGGAAAGTGAGATAGGCGCGATGAGCGGGATCATCCTGGTGCCGCCACTGGATGTGGTTGTAATGCCGCCTGTCAGATCGCTTCCCTGAGACGAGCCGTTTGCGGCGGAAGAATTTTCATATCCGAATTCACCGCCTAAAATCGGCAGGTTGTGATAGCCGATGTGCCTTAGCCCGGAGGTTTCGTCAGCCTTGTGATTGGGGGTGAGCGCGTCGAGCATGTCGGTAATCGGTGTAAGTCCGACAATCGGCTCTCTGGAAAAGTCGAACCCGTAAGACACAGCACCCACGAGTTTTCCATTTATATAAACCGGGCTGCCCGACATGCCGCGAATGACAGTGTTTTTGCCCATCGTAGGCCCGGAGAGGCGGACCATTACGGCGTCTCGCCCGCTCAGTACCTTTTTGACGACACCAATTACGGTCACATCGAAACGTTCGATTTTGTTGCCTTGAAAGACGGTAAGTCCATAACCCTGCATACCGGGCTTGAGCTCGGACAGGGGCATGAATTGCCCTGCCTTCAGCCATTTGCTGATATATTCCGTTTCCCTTGGATCGAGGAAATTATCGTCCTTCTGAATTGCTGGAGCGGCTGCCGGTTCGGTCTGGACGAGATTGATCCGTTCTTCGTCTGCAA
This sequence comes from bacterium, assembly GCA_041911975.1. GTDB lineage: Bacteria > Cyanobacteriota > Vampirovibrionia > Obscuribacterales > Obscuribacteraceae > QKMZ01. The sequence goes on from JAYRNY010000527.1 coordinate 5,903, forward strand.
GAGCGGATAGACCAAGGGACTGAGCATAAATGAGCGCAGTAATGAATGCTGTAACGCTCTTGATTTTCGCTGTCGGACGAAACAAATTGCACTCCGCTGGAAAAATCCGTATCAACAAAGAATTGGCGCCAGATGCCTCACCGCTGGAGGCCCGCCACGTGAAATGATGCAAACTCACATCGTCATCTTAGATTCTAGGCCTTTTTTTCAGTTCTTGCTAACTTACTTCCCGCAAAAGTTGAGACCTACACGGCAAAGCCTATTTTCAGGTCGACTCCATGCGTCGACCATTCAATGCCGGAGGATCCGCGCAAGCTGATAAAATTCACTCAGTCTCGAATGAGCTGGCACTAGGAGTGGAGGCACAACCATGGTGTTGAAAGTGGGTTTCAATTTGCTGAGTGCGTCTGCGCTTGGATTGGGGACCTTGATGTTAATGCCGTCAGTTTGTCTGGCGCAGGGATCGCCGGTACCAGGTCAAAACAACGGCTATACACCAGCCTCCAACAGCTACTCGCAAGGTCAGACCTCATATTCATCCTCGCCCAGCTATCCGCAGGCGCCTGTGCCTGGAGCGGCTGCCAACCCATATCTACAGAATTCACAAGCTTCCGGCGGCGCTGCAAAGCCTCAGGGCACAGGCAAAGGCGCTTACTCGAAGCTGCCTCTCAATGTCGATGATGCGAAAGTGCGCATTGCAGAAATGCGTAATTTGCTTGCAGTCAGCCGTCCTCAGGATGTTCAGGAAGGCATTTTTCACCTCTGTGAATGGTTGTCCGATATGGCGGATGCCCACTGGAAACTCAGTCTGGCACTGGCAAAGAACGATTGTATGAAAGCCGCCGCCGCGCAGGAAAGACAGTCTGCAGTCAAATTCTCATC
>JAYRNY010000528.1:0-3066 GCA_041911975.1 bacterium
TTCCCGTCGCGCAGAGTATGACCAACTCTCGATCGCGCGGCAAGTTGTTGACTTTCTCCAGCAAGCTGATTAAGGGCAGGTGAACGGTGCCGTCAATACTGGCCGAGTTCCACTCAGCATCATTGCGAACGTCAACAACCATCGGAGGAGTTTTCGTCTTCATAAGGTCAGCCAACCCTTCCGGTGTCACGCGAACATTTGATGCCACCAGATCATCGCGTTTGCAAAAGGCGGCGATGCCGCCCTTTACATAGCCGACAACATTATCAAATCCGATTCGGCCGAGCCTCATTGCGGCTTCGCGTTCCTTTCCGGGATCGGCAATGACAACAACGGGCTTGTTGTGGTCGAGGAATGTGCCTGCCCATGTTGCATAGTGCCCCTTCATTGGAATGCTGATTGCATCAACAACATGGCGCTTTGCAAAATCATCCGATTCTCTTCCGTCAAGCAAATGTGCTCCGGCGTTTTTCTTTTGAATAGCCTCATCCACGGTGAGAGGTTTAAGAGATGCTTTCAAAACCTCATCAAGCGTCTTGTGCGCAGTCATGTTGTACTTAGCATCGTAGCTAAAATACTGCGGAGTTTTCGGTTGGTCTGCGGTAATCAACTCGATGAACTTTTCCTTGGTCATCGGCTGCAGTGCATAATTGGTTTTCTTCTCTGCACCGATAGTGGAAACAGTTTCCTTGCTCAGGTTCTTTCCGCACAACGAGCCAGCACCATGAGCTGGATAAACCAGTGTTTCATCAGGCAACTGCATGAGTTTTTCGCGAGTAGAATCATAGAGCAACCCAGCTAGTTCTTTCGCCGTTACCCCTTCCGATGCCAGCAAATCCGGACGACCTACATCTCCTATGAAAAGGCAATCACCAGTGAAAACTGCAGTTGGTTTTGAATGCTGTCCGGGTAGTTCATCACTCACAAGAATTGATATCGCTTCCGGAGTATGACCAGGAGTATGTAACACTCTCAAAGTAGTTACACCAGCGGGTGTTGGCTTTTTATCACTCAATTCTGCCAATATGATTTCGTCGCCACCTTTTAATTTCGTGAATGGAAAACTCGCTTTTGCCAGTTCTCCCAGGCAGATCTCTGCACCGGTACGACGGTTTAGTTCCAGATGCCCAGCCACGAAATCGGCGTGAATATGAGTAAGGATGACGTACTTAATTCTCAACCCAAGCTTTTTGGCTTCGTCTATGTACTGATCGACATCGCGCTGAGGATCGATAACTGCCGCAATTTTACTTTTGCTGTCGCCGACAAGGTAGGAGGCGTGCGACAAGCAACCAAGGTAGAACTGTTTGATGATCAGTCCGTTTTTGTCCTGCTGCGTACTCTTAATTTCACCGACCGCACTCACGCCGGCGAAGACCGGAACGGTGGCAGCAGCAAAGCTGACTGTAGCTACCAGGGCTATGGAGAGTAACTTTTTGAGCATGATGTCAACCCGTATATATTTCAAGAGGGAAAGTATAACGCCTTATTTGTCGCTTCTCTAGGTGGTTACCTTTGCCTTTGCAAATTCGTTGCTGTATTCGGATTCCGGCAGCATGTTGTAGCCGGCATAGTCAATGGATATAACATCGCCATTGAAGTCAAAGTCGAATTCGGCATACTCGCCTTCGCTGTAGTATCCGTTGGCATTTGTAACTTTCAGACGATTTTCGCCGGACAGTTCCAATGTTTGCACTTCCTGATCGCGACCAAATGGGAACCAAGTGTTGGGATCGACCCCAATCAAGTTTCGTCCTGATTCGACTATTGCCAGGTCACCCCACAGGCTCGTGTAGATACCTTCGAATTTCCTGAGTTGTTCGATGGTTTCCTTGTCCGAACGCCATGCGCTGCTCTGGAAGTGATCGAGCACGGTGTAGAGTCCACGCGCCATAAATGACGCTTCGCCGTCAATACAATTCGTAAGCACTACGATAATCAGTCTTTCGTTGGGATCGCAAATTGTCTTGGTTCTTTGACCAGGGAAGGCACCACCGTGCCCATGCACTTTTCTATCTAGTACATACTCAATTTGCAAACCTAATCCGTACTGTTCACCAATGTGCGAATTCTTCACTGGCCACTGAGTACGCTGCATTTCTTTCTTGGACTCGTCGTTCAACAATTTCTTGGAGCCGACAAAGTGAGCGTCAAAGTACTTGCACAAATCAGCGGCAGTAGAACAAAAACCCGTTGCAGCCGCCATTTGTTTGGTATCTATATTTCTCTCAATCGGCTGCCTTTGTTTTTCACGCCCTCGCCTGGTGTAACCGACAACCAGCCTGGAAAGCATGTCATCATTGATTTCAGGCGTGGTGTTGGACAAGCCTAGCGGTTGAAGGATCTTGGCTTGAACATAACTGCTGAAGGGAATGCCATAAACTTCCTCGATCACGCAGCCAAGCAAACCATATCCAAAATTAGAATACTTCATTTGCTTGTTGGTGTCGAAAACGAGATCGCAGTCCATCAACGCTTTTTTGAAGTCGGCGAGATCGTGAAAGCTATTGGTCAGTTGCCAGAAGTTAGCGTCCCTTCCGTCTCTTATCATTCCGGCGCTGTGCGACATCAATTGGCGAATGGTTACCTTTTCCATTCGATGATCTTTGTGATCGCGAATCCACGGTACATACTTCGCTACCGGTTCATCAATATGCAAAAGCTTTTCTTCGGACAGCTGCATGATTGCGGTGGAGGCAAAAGTTTTGCTGTGCGATGCAATGCGAAACGTGTGATCGGGGGTCAGAAGTTCGCGCTTTTCCAGATCCGCATAACCATACGCCTTCAAAAATTCGACCTTTCCGTCGATGGCAATTGCCACCACATAGCCCGGCATCTCCAGACGCTCATATCGAAACTGGAGCCAATGGTCAATAAATGGTATTGCCTGTTGGATTACATCTTTGAACATTACCCTTTCCTTGTTCCTCTCTCCGACGTGTCGGGAATCAATCTAAAAGCTAGTTACTGTCTGCAACGAGCCGCGCAAAAGCAATCGACTCTGAAAATGACATAGTGGCTCGTACAAAATGCAGTTAGCCGCTCATCGTGCTTCCAGCCCGCCAA
>JAYRNY010000529.1:0-4091 GCA_041911975.1 bacterium
CAGCCAGCTGCGCGTGGTGCATGATATGTCGACCTTCGCCGATGGCGGGTACGAAATACTTGGGCTTGGTTATGGAAAGCATCAATTTCAGCTCTTCGCGGCTGGCGTGCTTGGGCATGTGCACACCTTCGTGCTTGCCGTATACAACCTGTACACCACGGGAGAGAAACTGGTCGAGAATCACGGACATCTGGCGGACGCGGCCGGGAATGATGTCCGCGCTGTAAATTACGGTGTCGCCTTCTTTGACAGACAAATCTTCATTGCGCCCGGAAGACAGTTCGCGCATAACTTCCATAGGGTCGCCTTCGCAGCCCGTGGCAACGACGAGGATTTGCTTGTCCTTGAGCTTGCCTAAGTCTTCCAGGGTCGCTTCAATCGAGCGATCGTAGTTGAGATTGCCGGTAAGCGCTCCGGAAAGTGCCGTGCGTATGAGTGCTTCACCAATGATGATTACTTTTCGATCGTTGGCTTTGGCCAGGTCGCAGAGAATCTGCAGGCGATGCGTACTTGTGCCTGGAATCACGACTATTACTCTAGATGGCGCGCTGGCAATGTGCTTGCTGAGCCCGGCCAGAACCGATCGCTCGGAAGGAGTGTAGCCGTGATTTTCGACGCCGGCTGAATCGCTGATTAAAAGAAGGACTCCCTGATCGCCGACCTGGGCCAGACGGCTTACATCGAGGAGGCGCTTGTCGACAGGGGTCTGGTCCAGTTTGAAACTGGATGTATAAATGATGTCGCCTTCCGGTGTACCAATGCGCAGGGCGGCCGCGTCAGCTATGGCGTCGTTTACCTTTACCCACTCCACTTCGAAAGGACCGATTTGATAAGGATAGCGCCATTCGATCGTGTCTATTTCCGGCATGCGAAGTCCGGTCTTTTCTCTTTCTTCACGCTCGACCAGCGTCTGTGTGAGCATTGCCGAGACAAACTGGGGCGCCATGATTCTGGGTACCTTCAGGTGATTGAGCAGATATGAAACTGCCCCGGAGTGCTCCTCATGCCCGTTGGTCAAAAGAAGCGCCCGGATTTTGTCGGCATTGGCTTCCAGAAAATTGGTGTTTGGCAAGAGCAAATCGACGCCTGGCAAGCCTTCTGGCGGATAAGCCACGCCGGCATCAACGATAAGGATCTCTCCGCCATAGGTGATCACCCACAGCACCTGTCCTAATTCGCTCTGCCCGCCAAGAGGAATGACGGAAAGGCTGTCATATTTCAGGTCGGCGCCGCCGGTAACTATGTGTGCCACTTTGCATCCGTCTGTGTGAGGTGTGGTTTGCGACTGTTGAGCCTGACAGGCTCAGCCGTTGGAAGCGGCTGACCCGGAGGGGTACCTGGCAAGGAGGTTGATATTCGTTTTTTTTCAGTCTCTAAGATTGTACGGCAACAGTTCATTGAAGTGTTTGCTTTGCGAACGATTGACAGTTCAAGAGCGTAAAATCAGAGATTGGAATTGGTGGGTGTCGTCACAGAAATAGAAGTGAATTGGAAGTAAACTAAGATGGAAAATCCAAAAGTCATTCTCAATCGCTTGCTGTATCCGGTTGCCGAGCAACCTGACATGGCCGACCTGAATTCCATCGTCGAGACGGATATCGAGACGCCGGGAGCCAGTGGCAACACTCATAAATCTTATTCTTTCTCGCAAATGCAGGCATTGATCGACGCTGCGCACGAGGAGTTGCTTGCCAGGCATGTCGGCAAAGGCGACCGTGTCATGATGGCTGCTCCCAACTCGGCGCGACTCTTCGCTTCCATACTGGCACTCTGGAGAATTGGCGCGGTAGCTATTCCCATTGATGCGCGCGTGACCCCGCCTGAAGTGCAGAATGTGGCTAAGAGATTGAAGGTCAAAGTATTGTGCGGCTCTACGCGCCATGCACCGGATTTCTTGTCCACTCACAAGAATCTTGAGCAAGAAAGTGTTGCTCTTTTCGATATCTCTTCTATTGCCGAATCGCCGAAGAACGCTCAGGCACTGCCTAAAGCCGAGAAGAGCGACGATGATTTGAAGCAGCCTGCATTCATCATTCTGACTTCCGGTACGACGGGCGCTCCCAAGGGAGCCGAGCACGATTTGCATTCTTTGATGATCAATCTTGTAGAACTGGGTGAGATGGCTTCGATGAAGAGAGAATATCGAGGCGTGCTGCCGCTTCCGCTCAGTCACATATTTGGACTGGAAGTGACCTTGATTTGCTTCATGTACGGAGCTTCAGTTGTATTTTGCGATCTGACTCCGAACGGCTTTTTTGCTTGCATCAATAAATACGACCCGCATGTTCTTGTCGGCGTGCCTACTGTCTATGCAGCAATGCTCAACATACCGGAAGGCAAGATGAGCATGAATTCGGCGCGGATATTGCTCTCCGGCGGGGCACCATTGCCGGTGTCTTTGGCTGAGGATTTCCAGAAGAGATTCGGGAAAAAATTAAACAATGGATACGGTTCGACCGAATCGAAGATCATCGCCCTCAACCTCAGCGGTCCCCATGAGTCAGTCGGCAAACCGATTTCATCGGTAACAGTCGAGATAATTGGAGAAAACGATCAGGTCTTGCTGGAAGGTGAAACAGGCGAAATAACCATCTCCGGTTCCAACTTGATGCTTGGCTATGTGGACAATCCTGAAGCGACCGCAAAAGCAGTGCGAAACGGGCGCTATTATACGGGCGATCTCGGTCATCTGAAAGACAAGCAAATTTTCATTTCCGGTCGCGCCAAAGAGATGATTGTTGTGGCCGGCAATAAAGTCTTTCCTGCCGAGGTCGAGGATGTTTTGCTCAATCATCCGAATGCCGCTGAAGTAGCGGTAATTGGCGTGCCGCATAAGAGTCTGGGGCAGACGGTAAAAGCTGTGATCGTCATCAAAGACAAGCAATTGAGCGATAAGCTCAAGGAGGGCGGCGATGCCAAAAAGACAGCCAGGCAAGAATTGATCTCACAATTCAAAGACTATTCCAAAGACAATTTGAAGCGCGAATTGAGACCAATGGAGTGGGATTTCAGAGCGGCAGGAGATTCCCTTCCCAAGACACTCTCAGGCAAGGTAGATAAGAAAAAACTGGAAACTGTCGGCGTTGCGCACTGAATAACTCAAAACATCAAGACATGGTCTTTCTTTTGCGCGATGTTTCCTTGAGCGACATCTCGATGGCTTCCTCCATTTCTTTTGCCGTTTGATATCGATCGTCAGGCTCTTTGGCAAGCGCTTTTGCGACGACCAGCTCGATTGGAGAGCCGGTTGTAATATCAGGGCGTTCCGCAGACAGAGGCGGGGGTGCCTCGAACAATTGTTTGGTCAAGATTGACTCGGCGGTTTCTCCCTCAAACGGAACTTTGCCGGTGAGCAATTCGAAGAGTATCACTCCGACTGCATAGAGATCGGCACGACCGTCAATCTTTCTGTCTTTCAATTGCTCCGGAGCAATGTATGCCGGAGTGCCGATTAACTTGCCTGTTTGCGTCAGTCGGTGTGCACCGGCAACCAGGTAAGCGATACCGAAGTCGAGAATCTTGATTTGCTGTGTGGCACCTTTGACTGCTTCAACAAGAATATTGTCAGGCTTCAGATCGCGATGGATGATTCCGGCGGCGTGCGCCTCTCCAAGCCCGCGACAAATTTGAATGACGATATTGGCTGCAGTCTTGAGCGGTACCGGACCATGGCGATCGAGGGCGCGTCTCAACGACTCGCCTGCTACATACTCCATTACGAGATAAGGCTCGTGATTATTGAGCAATCCTCCGTCATAAACTCGAATAATATTGGGGTGATTGAGCTGAGCAGTGAGCTGGCATTCCCGTTTGAATCTTTCGTTGGCGCGTTCATCATTTGCCAGCCAGGCCTGCATGACTTTGATTACCACCGGTCTCTCGATGAGATTGTCGAAAGCCTGGTAAACCACTGCCATGCCGCCGTGGCCGATTACGGATTGCACAGTGTATTTGCCGCCGACAGTTTTTCCCAGGAGTCTGGATGCGTCAGCCATCTGAACACGCGGCCTGATTTTTGGTTCGGCGCTCTGCGGCAAGCGGGAGCCGTCAATCATGCAGAAATTGGCTTCTTCGGGATATTGCCTTCCACA
>JAYRNY010000530.1:0-7242 GCA_041911975.1 bacterium
AAACCAAGCTTGTTCAGGTCATGTGCTAGAACCGGATGCAATAACTCGTTGTGGGCAATTTGGGCGGCGCGAAAACGATTTTGCGGCCGGCTGTCGATGTTTTCGAAAATCGTTTTGCCTGCCGAGATCAGCTTCTGCTCTCCATTGGAGAACCAGCGAGAGGCTTCCGCAAAAGCAAGAAAACGCGGATAGTCACCGAGATCTTTTGCCGACACCGCATCACCAAGCATTTTGGCTACATGATAATGTCCTGTCCTCGAGTCGAGGATGCTGTGGCAGAGAGCATGTATCGTGTTTCCTGTCTGGGCCGGACTCGGTTTGCCGTACTTAATGTCGAATATTTTCTCCGCGTCTCTTTCGGTGCGCGAACCGTTTGCAGGCGCAAGATCGTGCAGCACATACTGATAGGCAAAGGCCCGATAATACGCCAGCATCAGCTCTTGTGAAATCAAAGCGTCTTTGGACCAGGCAGGAAGTTTTTCGAAACACTTGTTTAAGCGATAAAAGAAAGTTTCCTTTTCTGCATCGGCTGTTTTTTTACTCTTTGATTTCCATCCATCTAGTTCGTCAAAGAGGGCTTTCTTAAGCGAGTCAAAGTTGGCGCCGGACATTCGAGTGGAAAGCGCGTCATTTATCAAACCAGTAACTGGCAAAAGAAGACCCGGGTCCGGTAAGTATTTGTTCCTGTGCTCACTTTCTTCTTGCACAAGTTTCTTGAGATAGAGATATCTTGTCTCACTGTTGTCGAAACCCTGATCGAGGGCTGCCATAAGAGTCCTCGCCTGCCAGAGCATAAATATCCTGAAAGGATCGGACTCAGGCAAATCTCTTGCCATATTCAGCGCTTCTACGTGATATCCCATTGCCTCGGCCAGGCGGACGGTATTTCTCTGCCTGTTGGCTGTTTCATATCGTTTTGAAAGGGCGACAAATGCCAGCGCTTTGGAAAACAGCGCATCTGCAGTTCCAGCAGTGTCGGTGAGTTGAAATGAGAGACAGGTGAGCGCAGTAGCAGCCTGGTCGACGGATTGCTGCGATCCGCCTTCATCCTTCCAGCGCGCGTTAAGAAGGTCGATTGCTTTGAAGAGCGATTTCGGACTGAATTGAAGCAAATATGTATCGATAGGATCGCTCTGTGCGGGCAGATCTTGATCGGCAGTTTTTTCTTCTGCGGTTTTCGCTTCAGAGTCGGAGTTTATCGCAATCTCCTCACTGTCTTTCTTCGGCTTTTCAGAGGCGTTCTCAGCTGTCCTGACCGTGTCGTTTTCTTCGGGCTGGGAAAAAGGCTGCCCGCCTCCCCACTTCCCTTGCACATCTTGGGGTATCTTCTGGTTGTTTTCGTCATAGACGATATTTGTTTCCGTCTCCAACTCGCCGAAGACGCGACCGTGATTGAGAACCTTTTTTTCAGTGAACGGAAATTGCCCCTTTTCTCCTTCACAAAAGCGAGCGTATTTGACCAGCGAGTTCAGAATCTCCTCGAAACTCGCAAAGTCATTTACTTGAGCAATGTCCTTTTTATTTGATTGAATACGCCACTTTCCGTTGTCGAAAGTTACCTCGACTTTATCCAGCGGTTTGCCTGTGACAATTGATGAAATATCCGACAGAGCCAATAAATATCTTCTATCCGGCTTGATGCGGTAGGTCTTTTCGACGACTCTGAAGGCAATGTTTGCGGTCAGCTCGTCGTCTTCTTTGAAAAGAGAGCTGAAGCGAACTTGCTTCGAGCCGCCGCAGGATGTAAGCAATAACAATGCGGCCAATGAAGCTGCGATCGCGCGGTGTGAAGACCAATCTATCGATTTGATCGATGAGATCATATTGGCACCGCCCAAACTTATTCCAGCAAACCGGCTAGTTTATGTTTCTCACCAAGCCGTTCCACGAGGACCTTGCGCAAATCTTCTTGCACAACAGTAAGCGGCTTGCTGGCATCTATGATTACCCAGCGATCCGGATCTTGTTTGACGAGTTCGTGATATCCATCTCTCACTTTATGGTGAAATTCAATTGCTTCCCGCTCCAGCCGGTCGTGCCCGCCTGGATGCAGGCGCCCCAGTCCGTCCGCGCTTTCAATGTCGAAAAGTATCGTCAGCTCAGGCGTAAGTCCGCCAGTTGCCATTTTCGAGAGTTCGTTTATCAAATTGAGATCGATGCCCCGGCCGTAGCCCTGATAGGCTCTGGTTGAGTCGACATAGCGATCGCATAGCACCAGGGTTCCACTTTTGAGCGCCGGAATAATCAGCTCGTCTACATGCTGAGCGCGATCGGCTTGATAAAGCAAAAGCTCGGTCATCGGCATGACTGGGTTTTCGGGATTGAGCAGGATGCGGCGAATCTGTTTTCCTAATGAAGTCCCACCCGGGTCACGCGTGACAATATGCTTAACGCCCAGCTGGTCCAGTTGTTTCGACAGCAGCTTGAGCTGAGTCGTTTTGCCTGCGCCCTCCGGGCCTTCAAGCGTGACGAAACTGCCGGGATATGTGGTTGCCATGAGATAGCGTGATGCTCGAAAAACGGTAGTAACTGTAGAACGCTTGGATCGCGCCGGCGGCGAGGATTTCAGATCGTTCGAAAAACAAATTTTCAAAGCTCGCCGCCGCTCAGTAGGATACCCTACGAGCGCCCGCCCTTTAAGGAGAGCGCGCTTATCTCTTTTGATTCTCGGTTCAAAAACAGCCTGTAAAGGCGTCGAAATGCTAAAATCTTCCCACTTTCGGAATCCGCGTAATTCGGGTCTTGCGCCTCTCTTGGGAAGGTGGCAAGCGATTTTCAAGCATTTGTTCGATAAATCAATGCTCGATTTGTGTTTTGCGCATTTTCGATAAGACAACTACTAATAAAAGAGGTTTAGCGGGCGATGACTCAAACCCTAGAGGCACCCAAAGTGAAAGTAGATCGCAAGTGGCAACTGTGGATTGGCGGAAAATTCCAGGACGGCGCCAGCGAGCGCACCTTGATCAATCCTGCTGACGGAAAGCCTCTCTGCAAAGTGGCTGAAGCCGACAAGAAGCAAACAGAAGCAGCAATCAAAGCAGCACGCAAGGCATTTGATGAAGGTCCGTGGCCGAGAATGACGGCAATGGAGCGCGCTCAGTTTCTCTTTAAACTGGCCGACAAGATTGATGAAAACGCCGAAGAATTGGCGGAATTGGAAACCATGAATGGCGGCAAGCCGCTACGCGAAGCCAAGTACGACATGGGCGATGCAGCCAACTGCTTCCGCTACTATGCAGGTTTGATCACCAAACCCACCGGTCAAGCTATCGACGTTCCTGCACCGTCCATCACAACTGTAGTTCGTGAGCCGATTGGTGTGTGCGCTCAAATTATTCCGTGGAATTACCCTCTCTTGATGGGTGCATGGAAGTTGGCTCCAGCTCTGGCAGCCGGCAACTGCTGCATTTTGAAGCCCAGCGAGTACACACCACTTACTGCCGTGCGTCTGGCTGAAATTCTTCAAGAACTGGAATTGCCGGAAGGCGTCGTCAACATCGTATTGGGCGACGGGCCGACTGTAGGAAACACCCTTGCTGAAAGCAAGCTGGTGGACAAGGTAGCCTTCACTGGATCGGTAAAAACCGGCAAGGCAGTCGCTGCAGCGGCACTCGGAAATCTGAAGAAAGTCACCCTGGAATTGGGCGGCAAGTCGCCTATGGTTGTCTTCTCCGATTTCGACGTCGACACCGCAGTTGACTATGCCCTGTTTGCAATCTACTGCAATTCAGGACAAGTCTGCTCGGCCGGTTCGCGCTTGCTTGTTGAAGAACCGATGTACGACAAATTCGTCAAGAAATTCGTCGAGCGTGCAAAACAGATCAAGGTCGGACCCGGAATGGATCCAGAAACCGAAATGGGACCGCTCGTAAACGAAACGCAAATGAAGCGCGTTCTCGAATACATCGAGATCGGACAGAAAGAAGGCGCCAAGCTTGAAGCCGGCGGCGATCAGCCGAAAGGCGACAAGTACGGCAAGGGCTTCTACGTCAATCCGACAGTATTTACGAACGTCAAGCAAGACATGCGCATCGTTCAAGAAGAAATCTTCGGACCCGTCGTAGTTGTGCAGAAGTTCAAAACAGAAAAAGAAGCAATCGAATACGCCAACGATTCTGATTTTGGATTGGCTGGAGCAGTGTTCAGCAACGATGTAACCAGAGCGCACCGCGTGGTCAAAGCCTTGAAGGCCGGTATCACCTGGGTGAACGCCTACCACAATACCTATAATGAATGCCCATGGGGCGGTTATAAGCAAAGTGGATGGGGCCGCGAACTTGGAACATTCGGGCTGGAAGCCTACACGGAAGTGAAGCAGATTAATATCAATCTGGATCCGCAACCGGTAGGTTGGTTCGAGAAGAAGTAGGAAATTAGGATAAATCCGAGACATTGCAAACGCCGAAGCTCATAAACTGAGTTTCGGTGTTTTGTTGTTCGAGTGCGATCTTACAGCGGGATGGTTGAAAAGATTGTATCTGCTTAATTCGCTGCGGGCAGTGAAGAAGAATTATCGACTTGCAAAAGAGGCTTTCCTGGGGAATCTCGAGGAGCTCAGCGAATCTGACTTCGGTCTCAATTGAGTTTGTCTCGATTGGCAATTCATTAGCTTTCCAGGAGCACCGAAATTGGTGCTCCACTTTGTTTTCGGGATTATTTTGACATGCTCCGCCTAATTCGCTGCGGATTGCTGTTGAATCCAGTGTGAGCGCAAGGGGCATGTGAAATGCGCTCAAACGTTCTTAGTAAGGCATTCACGGCATCTCAACTGAGTCTAAGTTAAACAAAGGAGTACGACAAATGATTTCCGGATTGGTTGGTAAGGTTTCGAAGGAAAGGAAAAAGATTGTTGCGATGGCGATGACGCTCGCGATCGGTCTCTCATCGGCATCTCAAATTCCCGCATTGAGCGCGGAAATGAAATTGAAAAATCCGGCGAACAGACCCTACACTCGTCGCATTGCTCCGCGTGTTGACTTCCAGCCGGACGTTTTGCTCTTAGTTGCTGATGCAAAAGCTGACAAAGACGAGATCAAAGAGACCTTGGAAGCTGTTCATGCGTCGGCTACGCAAACCGTCAATGCCGGCAGTCTGCAGATGATCCTCATCAAAACCGAAAAGGGCAAACTTGCGGAAACTGAAGCAAAGCTCGCCAAAGACAAAAAGCACTTCAGCGCCGTTGGTCGCAACTATCGCTTTAAAGCGCAGTTTGCACCGAACGATGAAGACTTCGGCGAATCGTGGCATTTGAGCGCGATGAATGTTCCAAAAGCCTGGGACAAAGGTACTGGTGGTGCCAAAGTTGCCGTGTTGGATACAGGTTGCGAGTCCAACGGACCCGATCTGTCTGGCAAAGTTGAGAAAGGGTTCGATGCCAATACCGCTGCATCTCAAATCCTGGGCGCTCTCTTGCTCACTTCCGGTACACTTCCTGGTATCACTGATCTGGCCGGCGCAGCTGCGGCTGAAGCATCGTCAGGTGCCAAGCACGACCAACACGGTCACGGTACATGGGTAGCTTCCTGTATCGCCGCCAAGATGAACAATGTGAATACCTCAGCCGGTATTGCACCTTCGTCGACAATCTATCCTATTAGAGTTGCCGATGCAGCTCCCGGCGGTGAGGCAATAGCAACAGATTTCTCTGTAGCATGCGCAATGTCCAAAGTGTTCACCTCGGGCGCTAGAATTGTCAATCTCAGTTACGGTGCTCCCTATGTAGGTTTCCATAACCCCACATTGCATGCACCGCTCCACAAGATGTTCTCGGAATTCTATTATGTTCGCCAAGGTCTTCTTTTCTTGTCCGCTGGTAATGAATCGGTGTTCGACGGATCCGTAAACCTTCCTTACATCAATATGGTTTCCGCTATCAACAAGACCGGCTCTTTGACCGACTTCTCGAACTATGGAACGATGGTTGACTTCACAGCACCCGGCGAAGAAATCCACTGCATGGGTATCGACGGTAAAGAGGCAATCGTGAAAGGGACTTCCTTCTCCAGCCCGATCGTAGCCGGTGTGGCAGCTCTTATCCTCAGCAAAAACCCAGCCCTTCCCAACTTCGTGGTTGAGCAAATCCTGAGATCTAGCTGCACCAACAGCACCGCCGGCTGGAACGCCTATTACGGCTGGGGAATGCCGGATGCGCAAAAAGCGCTCCAAATGACCCCGTAGTCAATCCAAAACAAGTCCTGGAGACTTCATAAAGGTACGAGAGCGAGAGCCAGGCGAAAGCCTGGCTCTTGTGATTTGCATGTGCCTTCATGAAGGCCTGAAATACGTGGCATGCCTGACCGTCTATTCTTCCGATGATCCTGATTTAAGTGACTGCATTGCTCCTCCGGAATGCGCTCTATCACTCCTAAAACCCGCTTGCCATGCGTAGAGTAATCACCGGAAAAAATGCCGACGCCAGTCCGGATCGAATGCAAGGAGTAAACGGCCAATGAAAGGCAAAGACAAGATTCTCAGGTTGCTGATGCTACCAGCGATTGCAAGTTCGTTGCTGTCGTTCGTACCGCAGCAAGCGACTGCCGAAGATCAAGTCGATCTGCCGTATGACTGGGTGGTGCAAATCGAAACAACTGAGCTCAAGCGGCAATTCGACTACAAGGGTTCCACCTTGAATCCAATCGAAAAGCTTGAAGTGCTCTGGTATCCAACCAAGGACAAAGAGAAGAAGACCAAGTACCAGATGATGTACTACCACGACGGCAGACCTTTCGGCATGGAAAAGTTGCACAAGATGGATATCGATCAAGGTGACGGCGTAGCCATTGAAATCAAGCACAAAGACAATAATGCCACTGAAGCAGAGAAGAAAGATGCTGCTAATGCCGCCTTCCGCCTGGCGCTCGATCTGTATTTGAATAAGAACCCTCTGGCTGCCGTGAAAGTGCCTGCCGACTCATTCGAGTCCGTGTCAGACCGGCTGCAAGCCCTCGGATTCCACGATTCCAAAAACGATGGAGAAGGACTCGATAACGAACAGCAGTTCAAATCGAATATGACCATGTCTCTATTTTCGGTTCCGGAGGGCAAACACATAACTCTGATTAGATAAGACCGGAATAATCTTTTCTTTCCCCCTAATTCCGGCCCGGCGGCCGTTGAACCCCTCGGATGAGATGGAGCGCACTTTTATGGTCATCATAAGACCTGACTCTACTAGACGTAAGCAAGGACAGGGACTCGTAGAAGTTGTCGGTGTTCTCATCTGCCTGGTTCCAGCTGTTCTTC
>JAYRNY010000531.1:0-2437 GCA_041911975.1 bacterium
AAAGATGTCGTCAAAAGCGATGCCGGTGCCCGTTTCAACATTCACACCAATAATGAAACCTTTGCCTGCGAGTCGCTTGTGATTGCCACTGGCGGTCTTTCAATTCCGCCGATCGGAGCGACCGGATTCGGGTACACAATCGCCAAGCAGTTCGATGTGAGTGTCATAGAAACACAGCCGGCGCTGGACGGTTTCAATTTCAGCCCCGGCGATCTTGCCAAATTCAAAGATTTGACGGGCGTTTCGGTTGACTCGATCGTTTCCGTCAACAAAGCCGCATTCAGAGAAAACATACTCTTCACGCATACGGGCCTCTCCGGTCCTGCCAGTTTGCAGGCATCGCTTTACTGGAAGAAGGGGGACTCCATCTCCATAAACATCGCCCCTGACGTAGACCCCATAGCATATTTCAACGATCGCTTTGCGGACGGTTCCAACAAAGAAGTGAAAAACATTCTTGCGGAGATCATCCCGCGCAGGTTGGCGGAAATTTTGTGCTCGATGGAAAACATCAAAGGAAATGTCTCCGAACTCTCCCAGGCGAAGATGCGCAGCCTGGCGAACCATCTGGAAAACTGGCAGATCAAGCCGCAAGGGACGGTCGGATATAAGAAGGCGGAAGTCACCAGAGGTGGTGTCGATACGAACGCACTCTCATCGGCGACGATGGAAGTAAAAAAAGTTCCAGGATTGTATTTCATCGGCGAAGTCGTCGATGTTACCGGTCAGCTTGGCGGCTACAACTTCCAGTGGGCATGGGCATCCGCATACGCGGCGGGCTTAGCGGTTTAGGAGTTTACTGTTGCCCATGAGGGCGCATACAATGCGCCCCTACAAATTCGGCTGTAGTGGCGAATTGTATGCGCCCTTGTTCGGTGTGTCGGCGGCCCGCCCACACCGGGCCGCATCCATGAAATACGACGAACGGCGTTGCCCCCTCACGAAAGCAGGTTAGCGCTGCATGCTGTGAATGCCGGGGCTGGGGGTATAGGGCTCTTTGGGATCAAACGGGTTATCGAAACGCAGAAGCAAATACAGCCCGTCTTCCTTGATTACGGTAAAACCAGGCATCTCCATAAGCGGTCCCTTGTTCCTCGACCGCGTAATGATATAGGCGCGTTTCATACGCCCAAGCTCCGACGTAAGAACCGCCCAGGTCCAGGCTTGCGACATCTGCCGGTCCGCATAGAACGGCACGCCAGGCTTGCGCATGTCAAAGACAAAAGCAGGTTCCGGAACCTTACCAACATATCTGGCCATGTCCGGAATAGGACCTTCCCATTGCTGGGAAATCTTCAGAGATAGAGGCGGAGTAAGGAATATGCATAGAAGCACCTGGGCGGCAAGATAAATGGATATGGCGAGCTGCTTTTTGCCAAACCACGCCGCGATTGCAGAACCACCCATAGTCAATGCCATGGCAATCCAGGCAGTGCATGCCATAGGAATGACGCCGTCCGGAAGATTTCTTGCCTTTGACAGTGCCATAGGCAAAACGAAATAGGCCACGGCGCAAGTGATAGCCGTTATGACAGTCGGCACGAAAAGTCGCCAGCGGGCTTGTTTTGTAATGCCTCGCTCGATTTCCAGAGCAAAGAGAATGGACGCTGCAGGAAAAGCAGGGAGGGTGTATGGCAATAGTTTGGAAACACTGGCGCTGAAAAAAGCAACAGTGATGACCAGCCAGAGCATTGCAAAATACTGCAGCTCGGTCACTGGATCTAGCTGGCTCAATGACTGCGGGATCACCTTTATCCGTTCAGCAAGAGTCTTTGCTGAAGCAAAGGGCGCCTGCAGTTTTTCTTTCAGAGCAGAGACACAGCTCCAGATTGCTTGCGGCAAGAAAATCGAAAACGGCAAGAAGCCGCCCATCACAGCGACCAAGTGGTAGTAAACTGGTGCCTTGTGCGAGTCCACTTCGGCTGTGAATCTCTGAAAGTTTTCGCGTACGAAAAATTCCTGGAAGTACTCTCCCTTGGTTGCTGCAATCTCCAGCACGAACCATGGCAAGGCAATAACAGCTACTATGAGCGCACCAACTAAAGGAAAGAAGCGCTGCCAGGCCAGGCGCAAACCGCCTGTCGAAAGATAGAATGCTCCCAAAATTGCTACCGGCAAGACGATGGCGACCGGTCCTTTGGTCATCACTGCAAGAGCAATCAAAACGTAGCCAATTGAGGCTAGCAGCTTGTTTCTCGTCTCTCTATATGCAGCGTAAAACGCCATGAGCGCGCCGCCGAGAAACAGCGAGAGTGGAACATCGGTAATGCACTGACGTGCAGTTCCAAAAAACAGAGGAGCGGTCATCAACGAGAAGGCGCCCACAAGACCGGCTCGCAAATTGACATAGCGAGTCAGAAAAGCTTGGGTCAAAACGACCAGTACGACACCGCAGGCAGCACCAAACGAACGCGCCGCAAACTCACTGACGCCCAAC
>JAYRNY010000532.1:0-8411 GCA_041911975.1 bacterium
AGAGAAAATTCCCGCTGCTGCCAGAGCAGAAAATGCCATGCCGGCAATGCAAGTCCCTTTTATGAATGAATCGGTGGATGCAACCCAGAAGACTGTAGGGAAATCAAAGGGCGTGTAACCTCCGGCAACTGCTTGCATGAGACGTGCAATTGGAAGAATGCCGTTTGCTCCAAGAAGTCCATCTATTTGAGTAAATAGCGAGAAAAAGGCTATCAAATAGACGAGTGCAATTCCGCGCACGACTATAAATCGACAAATCACATAAGAAACGGATGCCTTCGAGCGAGCCTCCTCAAAATCGACTGTCCCGGACACCGCCGGGCTCGAGTCTCCAGCCGCAGGTGTGCCGGAAGCATCAGGAAGCTGATCATCACCTGAAATGCCCGCCGGATGGTCTTTTTCCGGCTGAGCTTGCGATTGCCGGTCAATCGTCGGCTCAACTTCGTCCAGGTCCGAATCAGATGATGCTGCGGCGGGCGCTTTTCCAGCACCTGCAAGCGATTCAGTGTTTTTAGTCCAGGAATCCCCAGATTCTTCCTCCTGGGGGAACTGGAGTCCGTTATCCTCGTCTGATTCTCCAGCCATTGCCAATCACCAGCGGTTTGTCCCTCAGGGCTGAGTTTTGTAGCTTTCCGGTCTGCCTTAGCGAGATATAGCTTAACTTTACAGTGCCAACCAGGCGCTCAACAGGAGGGAGAAGCCCGAAGATGGCAAGTAGTACTCAATTTCCGCGTTCAGCCCTAATTTTGGCTGAATTTTAGTGGACTTGATTACCCTGGAAACTTTCAGGACAGTCTGGTAAAAACGATATGGGTTAATTTGGCTACAGAGGATCCGTAAATTCATGAGCTTTGTATCATTCCCTCGCTTCTCGTTTAACGCCCGCGCCCGCCGCGGCATGACGATGCTTCTGAGCATCGCTGTACTGGCTAGCGTCGGCGCCTCCACAGGGGCTATGGCCAAGCAGGACGCAAAGGACGTGAAAGTCTCAGCCACGCTGATGCACGATCTGCCTAAAAAGCTCGAGTTTGGACAAATGAAAGACGGCAAGGACTTTGTCACTTCCATGACCAAGACTGCCGAACATGCCAACGACTATACTTTCAAATGCATCATCAGCACATTCCGCAGTGGCAAGGTCATCAAAGAAGAAGGCGTCTTCTACTACAAGCGCCCCAGCCTCATGAAGATGGAAGTGACCGAAGGCGCGAAAAAGGGCGCAGTCGCCGTCCTCGGCACTGACGGAAAAGTAAGAGGACACCTGGGCGGCATGCTCAAAATGTTCAGTGGGACTATAGGAAAGGATTCCGGGCTTCTCAAGTCGGCTAACGGATTCTCAATGATGGATTCCGACTACGACACTCTTTTGAAGGACCTTCAAAGACAATTGAACGAAGGCGCGACCTGCCTCGTCACCCCGTCACCGGTCGCGGTGGCACACACCGGCGAGAAGGTTTATGTACTCGAAGTCTACAAGAATGTAGACGGAGACAAAGAGCTAGACCTCACGCAGCGGGTATTCATCGACCAGAAGACCAACTTGCCCGAGCAGTGGAATCTATACAAGCAAGATCAACTGTTCTCCTCAACCGACTGGAAAGAAGTCAAAGTCAATATTGGCCTGTCCGATGATGTGTTCAGTCTGAAAGGCAAAAAAGACAAAGAAGGTTAGAAACCTCAACGTCTTTAAGGATTGACTAACAAATTCTTCGACGGCGAGGCATGGCGCTTCGCCTTCCTACTTTTGCAAGGTCATCTGAACGGTCAAGGCGCGGCGTCTACCTAATATCAGCAACGTCGAGGTGACCTACGTCATCCAGCGCAGTACTTTTTCCTTGATTGGATTGACGAATGGGCGCCCTTCTTCGGTAGCGCTGTTCCACTCACGCTTGCCCTGGAAGTACCAGCTTCCGGGCAATCCTGAGTCTTTCACGATCATGGTCAGTTTTGGTTTGAATTTGAGTCCGATCTGCTGCCTTTGAGCGATGCGCAAATCTTGTCCGAGAAACTCATCGGCGATTGCATTGATAATGGGCTTCAAGAGCCACTTTAATCCGGTAATCGTCCAATAAGATGTGTGATTGAGCTCACAACTGGTGTCATCAATAGGTGTGACAGTGGTCATGCTGGCCACTAGCGTACGCCCGAAAAGAGTGATGTACTCAGTGCGGCAGCCGGGCAGGCGGAAGGCAATTTCCGTCTCCATGTAATCGCCCAGCATTTTGAAAATGAAAGAACCCTTGGAGGGACTGTGCTTTACCATTGTCCAACCAGTTCCGGTCGGAACGTAGTGCTTTTTCTTTTCTTTGAGAGCCTTGCTGTTGCGCCACCACCATGCTGTGTGAACGTAGGGAACGTGAGCGGGATCGATCAAAGCGACAACGGCGTAGTCCATATGCGTAGGCACTATGACCCGAGAAACGGTTTGATCGTATTTAAGTCCATCGAGACCATTGGCACGAGGAATGTCCGGCATCTCTGCGCGCGGCTCACCGTAGTAGAGCCATATATTGCCGTCGGCTTCGCGGCACGGATATGAGCGAGTTTTGATCTTGCAGATATTAACGTGCTGATCGCTGCACAGTGCCGGTATGTCGGTGCAGACTCCTTCGGAGTTAAACTTCCATCCATGAAATGGACATGCCACATCTTTGCCGTCAAATGGTCCAAAGCTGAGCGGTGCCCCCTGGTGAGGGCAAATGTCGCGCATCGCAAAAATTGAACCGTCCGACTTGCGGCCGATCAAAATCAGATCGCCCAGAAGGTGCATGGAGACTGTTTTGCCCTTTTTCACATGATCGCTGGGCAAAGCAAAGTACCAGATGTTTTTCACCCAGGTCGTACCGACTAGAGCCGGTCTCTCAATCAGAGCCTGTGAGCTCAACTCGGCAGTGTCGTCGGCACTTTCATCGGGTGCAATCGGCATTTGTGTAACAGCTGCACTTGCACCAGCTTTCGAATTTGAAGAAATAGTTGGTATCACTGATGGTTCCATCTCTGATTGGCGTCCGGTTTCCAGGTTGCGGCCCGATAAAAAAAGGACCACCTTATTTGATTGAACAAGCAAAGATCGTATCCCTTCGGGCAGAGGCAGTCAACAGGAATTTTGCTCACCAGATCTTGGTTTTGGGGTTTCTTAAGGTGACCAAAACGCCGGCTGTTGTTTGTCGAACTGCATACCGTTGACGGGCACTGAAGCCGCGAGGAATAGACGAATTAGAAATCTGCTTAACCTCAATGCAGCATAAACAGCGGCTAATCAGATCAAGCAACAAATCGAAATATATCTCAGAAACCTCGCAACGACGGGCCTAAACGAAGATGACGTTGTATAGTTTTTGCCTGCTCCTCGGTGTCCCGAGTAATTCACTATGACAAACGACACAGATGCGAAAAATCCGCCCTCCGGAGTCGACTTCGGAGAAGGCGCATCAGCGATGCATATCAAAGGTCTGATTCGCAATTTAGAATCGGAAAAAGCAGTGCATGACACCAAGTTTGCAGGCAATGCTCTCCACACCGATTGCTTGAAGCGTTTCGACCAAGTTCTCGTTCAACTGCAGGAAGAGCTGGCTAAGCTTCTCGCCGAGACTGCTTAGACATTTCGTTGGCAATTCAAAACAGGTTTGCAGAAGAGTCCATGAGGCTCCTCTGCCCTTTCAGGCAGGAAAGTCTTAGACTTGCACCGGCTGCCTGAGTTGCGCCTCGCGGACAGCTTCTTCGTATTCCTCGTGCGAGCTAGGCGTCAGCGCCGCGCCGTTTGTTTGCTTGAAGTAGGCAAGGCAGGCGTCGCATCGATGGAATGAGTTATAGATTCGCTCCGTCTCGCTCACCGTATAGTCGCGCAGTGTGTCCAGCGAGTTGAGCTTTCGCTTTTTGCATTCAGGACACTTCGCCTTCATCAAGGCAGGTAAGAAAGGCGTAATCAAAATGGACGCGAAAACCAAAAACCAATGCCAGTCTTTCATATTGCACCTCGAAGCGCTGGCAGGATACTACGAAGCGGAGGGCTTTTCAAGCAATTCGGAAAGCTCACTGCCAAAGTTGTTCACTTCCTGAGCGGTAGCACCAATTTGCTTGATGAAAAATTGCTTCTGCGCGGCTATCTGATCAGTCGGCAAATTACGATGAAACTAAAAGTGAGACAAACAAGAGAGCGAGTATGCCACCGTATATGGCGGCAAAGCAAGCATATTTCCCGTGCCGGCTGAGCACGATCAGCGGCAAAGTCACTTTGGAATTCTCGACTTCTCTGCAATCCGGCCGGGCTGATATCGGTTTTGTCTAGAACGCGAAAATCGGTCCAATCAGCCGCCAGGAAAGTAGCCAGCGTATACAGTCGGTGAACGCCGACTTGATTCCTCGCGGCTTTTGCATGCGGCGCAGCCGACCAGGCGTGTGCTTTGCTGTGTTGTTGACTCTGGATGAGGCAATAGCGACGCTGTGATGAAGAGGCTTTCCTTCCAGACGGTCCAGGTAAAAGCGTGCCGGGCTGTCGCATGATTTGAGCCAGATCGCCGTGTGTTCGTCTCCGAACGTGCCGGTCCTGACGCTTGCTTTGGTAAAAGCTGTAGATCCTGCAGTGTTCTTTTTTTGAGTGCTGGTGGCGTTCATTTGCCCACACCTCCGCCGATGAAGTCAGTATGGCTGGCAAACTGGCGCCAGTCGCGACGGTTAGCCTATAAAGCTGTAACGGCGGGCTTATACAAGCTTAGAATTAATGTATTTATCCTATATAGGCGGTTTTGTCTTGAAGACCTGCACCTCGCCTCAAAAGCGGCCGAACAACAATGTGAGAGGCAGTTTTCAAGATCTTTAATGACATCGGGAACACATTCAATTTGTGCAATGATATGTGCTTGATATGCAGCAAAAACAAGTCAAGAGATGACTGTTAGCCAACTCCACACTAGTTGAGTAAGTTTGTTTTTTCTACTGCTCAACGAGTCTGGAAGGATACTTTTGGGGCGCCAGTGAAAACGGCAACTTCCGCTACTTCAACTACCTCAGTCGCTTTGACCCTTGCCGTGCTGTTCGGTGCAACCTTCAGCACTAAACCGGTATTGGCGGAACATAAGGCAGAGCACAAGAAAAACAAGCATGCGCCGACCGAGCAGAGCATCGCTGCAGAACGCATGGTTGCAGACTTGAACCCCAAGCTGAGCACGTATAAAAAAGAGCCAATCTCGGTCATCGACGGCAAGCTACAGCCAAAAAAAGATGGCGACGGAGTGAAACTTGCCGCTGCCGTACTGCGTTTGCAGCCGGTCGACTCCGAGGCTCCCGTAGCCAGACTAAAGATTACCGGTTCGCTACCATTCACAAGTTCCAGCGAAATTGAGCGCCTGGACGCACCGCGCTGGCAAATGCTGGAAGCAATTTCTCCTTCGACAGGCGAAGTAACGGAAAAGGATCCCACCAAAGGAAATATCTTGACCGGGCAGCCGTCGTTGTTTGTAAGACCGGCTGTTGGTCAAAAGACTACTCGCTTGAATGGCCTTCTCGATACATCATTCGGAAAAATTGGACCGCAATACGATCCGCTGAAACTGCCGGTTCGCGAATGGGTCAATCCGATGATGCCGGCCCGCGGAGTCGTAGTGATGGTGCACGGCACAACGCAACACTCGGGCAGCTTCGAGCTATTCGCCAATCATCTCTCCAGTCTCGGCTTTAAGGTGATCGCTTACGACATGAGAGGTCACGGACGGTGGTACCACAATCAAAAGTCCTTCGATGAAGGAGATCATGTCAATTACAGCCGCAGCACGAATGATTTGATTGTTTTGCTTACGCATATCCGCGTCAAATATCCGACGCTTCCACTTTTCTGCATCGGAGAAAGTATCGGCGGAGCAGTAGCGGTGAGAGCCGGTAGCGCCAATCCAGGCCTGTATGACGGGCTGGTGATGGTCAGTCCAGGTACGAAGCCATGCACATTCAATCCGGTCATGGTGGCAAAAGACTTCGTCAAAGGCATCACGCACCTGGATCGTTTGATGGACGTGACGCGCTACATCACACGCTATTCGTCTGACGATAACCGAGTCACCAAAGAGATGGTTACCGACCCGCTTTCACGCACCGAAATGACCGGTAAAGAAGTGCTGCAGACCGGCTATTTCATCAGCACGACGCCAAAATTCGCAGGCAAGCTTGCCGATCATATTTCTGTCTTGATCATTCAAGGCGAGGAAGACCGCATCGTCTCGGCCGGGACTATCAAGACCATTTACAAGAATCTGCACTCGAAGAATAAATCAGTCGTTTATCTGCCTGACTGCGGTCACGTGCTTCTCGGCACATCTTTCCTAAAACCACAGGTAGTGTCATCGATTTCTCAGTGGTTGGTAGAGAGATCCAGAGAAAAAACGTCCGCGCTCACCGGAGTTCATAAAAAGAGCCCGAAAGGTTAGTTTTGACCGGGCGTCTTCTCTAAAATCCTGACTGCAATTTGGTACCCCGGCACCCAACTCGGGTGTTTTGCGCTGCTAAAATGGGAATATAGAACCCTGGCACCCTTTTCGACTTACTACTTAAGCACCCGTTGCCGCCCGAAAACCCTTGCGGCGTGAGGATTTATGTCTAAGACAGTCTCACTCATGGAAGCCTTGCTAAATGATCCGTCTGTTAGCATCCGAGAGCACGTTGTTGAGAGCGCCTCTCCGCACATCTCCAACGCCAAACAGACATTTGAGGGCAAATTCGAAAGCCTGGTAAGCGAAATTCGCAAGGAATGGGGAATTCCCATCTTTAACAGTACCTTCGACGACCCGGAGAACCCCAAGGCTGTTGCTCCAGCCTGGTCTGTCGGCACGCCCAAAGACGGCGGCGAGGCAAAGACTCTCAAGCTCTCTTACTGGAAGCGGGATAACGTCATAAATTACGTCTTGCTGCGAACTGAGGTAGACCCCCAGAAGAACAACAAGCCGCTCTATTACGAGATAGTGATTGGCGGAAAACGCCGTGTCGCGGACGGCAATGTAAAAGTAGATGGTCTGCGTCAGGCCAAGCCCAGCTTCTGGGCAACAATCAGGGGCTGGTTCACCTGGGGTTAGACCGCAAGCGTCCTGCGGTCGCAAAACAAGAGAACCGGAGCTCCATTCAATGCTTTACTACAAACTTACAGGCAAGCCGCATGCGGCTGCTTGTCTTGGCGGCGCAGGCGCAACATCTACACAATCCGTCAGTTATCGGCTCTAACGTGAGAGAGAGAGATGTCTGCTTTCTGAGCTTCGGCGAGGATTTTAACGCGGCTCAGCCGGCGCAACACGTCTTTTCTTACGGAGCAGTTCGTGATCTGTCTGGCGAAGGGTATGCGTACGCCTGTTTCCAGATAGGAGGAGAGGCGCAGTTCGGTTTTGCGTCCGCCATCAACCGGAGTCAGTGTCCAGCAGCCTTCGAAGCGTTTGAACTTGTCGGACTTCATCAGGCGATATTCTATGCGCGCAGGTGAGTTTTCAACTTCCTTGTACAGGCATTTTGCGCTGCCTATTACCGGCAATCCGGAAAAATTTTCGTCAATAACCGCCTCGGCTCCGGTATATGAAACCTGCTTGCGAGCCGGATCTACCTGGCGCTGCATTTGGATAGCTTCAAAAACCGCCGCCGGCGAAGCGCTCACCATAACGGTGGAGAAAACAGAGTCGTTGTCGGTATCACCTGCAGCCATCGCTGGCGATACCAGGGCAAAAGTTGCCAGGGCAAAAAGGGTGATTTTGGCTCGGAGAAATATATTTTTGCGCATACGAACCACCCACAGCATCGAATTGCTGTAAAACCTGGTGCCCTCTTGTTTTGTATTTACCCTTTTTTTTCTCAACATAACAGTTGAGACATCCCGCGGTTCAAATTTCTTCCACTGAACAGAACTGAGTCTTCATGCGAGTTTCATTCGATGATACTAAGTCGAACAGACATATTTTTGCGCAAGGTTTACAAGAGGATCGCGACAAAAACGGCTTCTTTTAACAGCCGCTTTGCATACCTATTGGCATCAACAAGAACCGCATGACAAGCGGATTTCACCCATCAATTCTACTTGGCGTCGGCGGACTTTGCGGAGTTCTTTTCGCTGCTCGTGCCGGAAGGCGCAGCCGGGGCTGTTCCTTGAGGTGCGGTAGAGGTTGCCGCAGGAGCCGCAGCTGCCGGCGGTTGCCCGCCTGGAGCACTGGAACTGTCTTGTGGTGGGGCTCCAGCTGCTGCTTCAGGGGCAGCGCTAGCCGCAGCAGGAGGATTGATCACGTCGTTGAAAGCCTGCACAAGAAGCGCATTGTCCGGCGAAAGACCTGCAAGTCTGGCACCTTCTTTTGCCATTGAATCTGCTTCAACACTGTTGCCGCCCTGCTTTATACAAGTGGCTAATTTCAGCATCGCACCCAGCGTTTCTGAGTTGGTATCGCCCATTTTGC
>JAYRNY010000533.1:0-5708 GCA_041911975.1 bacterium
GACTTGCCAGGACAACAGTCGCACCGTGCTCGGCTAAAGCGTCGGCCGCTTCATAGCCGATGCCGTTCGTCGCGCCAGTGATGATGAAGACTCGACCGGACTGATCGCCGATTTTAGACTCGCACCATGACGTATTGCTCTTGATTGGCTCAGACGAGCTCAATGGGCATGAATTCGTTCCCATTTTCTATCTCTTGCACCGACTTAAGGGTTTAAGTCTTCTAGTTAACCCTTCTTTCAACGCGGCGTCAAACTTTTCTCCTTGGAAACTGGTGAGTTCTCCCACGCAGATAAAGAGACACCAGAAATGGTGTCTCTTATCTAACCTTCTCCCTAAACCCTTAATGCAGATAATTGATTTCGTCGCTTAGATAACTTGGATTTGCTCCGTAGTCTATGTCCGTGATCCATACGTTGCCTACATTGTCATCCCGCATTCTCTGGACGACCGATTGTGCTTGTGCAGAACTTACACCGCTGAAGAATGCGAAGAACTTACTGCTTGGGTATCTCCGCAACTGATTACGCAGGGCGTCAACTTTGTCGATACTGTCCAGGTATCCTTCATGCACACCGATACTGTCGAAGCGATTGATAAGCTCGTCAGGCAAAGTGCCGCCATTCATGTACATACCGTTAAGGAGCGCTTTTCCGCCTTTGGAGTGAATATAGTCGGCAATTGCTGAATAGTAGGCGATCGACTGCGGGTCTGTTTGGTAACCACTGCCATCGGGTTTTCCTGAAGCTCCTACATAAATTCCCTTAAGAGAGCCGGCATGCTCGTACCACAAATCAATACGCCTTTTTACTTCATCCAGAGGCAGTCTTCCATTGTCGGTGCCAATGTATCCGATCGGTTCATAACCGGCGTTTGCGGCTTTTTCAATGTTTTGAGCCAGTCCGGAGCCGAATGATGAATAATCGTTCGGTTTAGTGTTGTCTCCGGAATACATCGGAAACAGGTAACTGCCTTCCGGTGCTGAGTTTATCAGTGTCTGCCATTGTGCATCAGTGGAAGGAAATGGAGCGATCATTTTCATCGCGCTGGTTGAATCTCCAGTATTCGTGTCGGGAGATGATTGTTGAGGTTCGGTTCGCTCAGTTCCTTTTGTACTCGAATCTAGACCTGCTCCTGACGAAGAACCAGTTTCAATTCCTCCTGCGTAATTGGAACCGACGCCGGGCGGTGGATCGTTTTTCAGCTTATCTAGGTTCAAGTTAGTGTAATACAATGGTTGCCACTGATCGGTCAATTTCACGAAGTTGCTGGTACCTGGAACACCAATGAGCGGTTTACCATCCTGAGCCTCAGTGTTCCACCAATCACCGCCCAGTTTTGCCAAAAGCCCGGAATTGTTTTCATTGGATTTAGCTTCAGCAGTTATATAGACACCGTCTATGGTGCCGGGAATAAATTTGCCTGGTGTCCAGGTTTCGTTAGCTATACCGAAGTGATTCATCATGCCGGGGGCGGAAGGCGCTGCCATAGAAGCGATGCCGTCGGAATGATCAACTGTTATTTGTTTGGTGTTTTTGAAGTCTGTGGTCTCGGTCATTCCTTCGATGCGGCTATTGTTAGACGCATCGTTGACATCTTCCAGCTTTTGCCAGCCCCCATTGGTGAAATGAACATAGGTTTGCATATTCTTGACTTGGGCGCTTGAATTGCGGTCGACCGAGACGCCATTCTCACCCAACACTATGCCCCAGGCGCTGAAGCCGTTTGCCTCAGTAGGCACCGCGCTGGGTACGTCAGTGTGGGTACTGTTCAAATGATTTGACTGGGCAGAATCGCCTTCAGCAAAAACCTTAGCCTGAGAGCGATCTTGCTGAGCCCATATAGCGTCTAAAGTGGCGGGATTTGCCTTTGAATTGCCGGTATCAGGATGCGTCGGAGCCGTCTGGCTTCCTGTCGATTGATGAGTATCACCGCCATGTGCCTGACTATCGCTGGATTGACCGGACGTCTCGCTCGAATGACTCGCTTCGGTTTGCTGACTCGACTCATTCTGATTGCTGGAAGCTTCGGAGGACGAATGTGAACTGGCCGGAGGAGTGAAATCGCTGGAGTCCTCAGGCTGCTCAGATTGTTCATCGGAACTTTCTTTTTGTTGGGACATTTGTGTCAACACTTCCTTGATCATTTCAAGGAGCTTTTTGGCAAGCTGCTCCACCTCCTCACTTTCCTTCTCGTGATGGCCATGATGCCTGCGACGGTGCCTGTCGCCGCCAGAGTGTTCAGAGTTGTCAGAAACGTTGTCGGTTGCTTCATTGGGATCGCTGAAAGGATCGTCCATGTTCAGATAGGATGTCCGCTCTTCATTGGAGCGCCCGCAACGGAAATGACCGCGGTTGAAGATGTCGCGCGAATCGCTGCTCGACATATCTACAAGATCCGAGCGGAAGTTTCTTTCAGATGACCGTGCCGTCTCAGCTCGGTCAAAATTGGAATCGAGCATTTTAACACTCCAGAGAATCGGGGAGGCAGGATGTTTGCTGGTAAATAGGGAGATGAACACGCTTGGGCAGCAAGTGGCTGTCCAATACCCTACTTTTGGCGGCGGGTATTATCGTGTCACTAATGTGGCGGTAATGTGTCAGAACTGCTCATGGTTTAAGCAGGTGGTGGATCAACCAGGCAATTTATAGAAAACGAATTCAGGCTTCGGGCAGAAGGAAATGAAACGTGCTCCCTTTTCCAAGTTCGCTGGTTGCCCAAATTTTTCCGCCATGCAAATCTATGATTGTCTGGCAAACGGCAAGTCCTAGACCAGAGCCACCATGCCCTTTTGTTTGCATGCTTTCGACTTGTTGAAATCGCTCGAAAATAGACTCGAGCTTGTCGGGCGGAATTCCCGGACCATCATCAGTGACGGTCACCTCGACTTGACCGCCGATTTCCTTGGCATTGACATTAATGGTTCCATTTTTGGGAGAGAATTTGATGGCATTGGAAACAAGATTGAATATCACTCTCTCCAATTTCTTCTCATCTGCTTTGACAAACAAAGCCGTGTCTTCGATCTTGAGAAGAATGCCATACTCATCGAGCCAATCGGCAAGATTCAAGCGCACTTCTTCAAAAACGTCGGCTAAACAAACCGAGCCTGTATCAAGGGTCATCATTCCCGATTTGATTTTCTGAATGTCGAGAAGGTCATCTATAAGACTCATCATGCGATCTGTGTTTCTATCCGCCAAAGATAGAAGTTTTTGAACCCCGCCGATCTGCACTTGCTCATCTTGCTTGATCAGATCTATCGATCCTTGTATTGCCATTAGTGGTGAACGCAAATCATGAGTGAGCATGCTGACCAATTCTTGTTTCATGCGAGCAGCTTCTGACAGCGAGTCTGCCATTTTGTGAAAAACGCGGTCGAGTTCGGCTATTTCGTCGTTTCCGGCAAGCGGAGCATTGAGTTGTTTCTCCTCCGCCAGCCTGGTCGTGTTGTCCGACATGACTTGTAGGCGAGAGGTGATGCCGCGAATCAGAAAAATCGCCAGCCATACACTGAACAGCACATTGATAAAAACAAACGCGACTGCCACCTGCAAGATTTGGCGGCGGATCAACGTTTGCCGCTCATCACTTGTTTCCGCATACTCACGCTCTGATTTTGCGACCAGAAGCAGCTTTTGCGAGACAATGCGCTCAATTAACTCATTAACACGGCTCGTAGTGGCTTCGTATCTTTGTATGACTTCCTGGGCGCGTCCTTCGGCAATATCTCTGGAGGCCCTGTCGAAAATTGATTGCAGCTCGTCGAGTGTTTGCATCGATTGGAGCACGGTGTAGTGGAGATCCGGTTTTTTCTGAGTCACCTTTTCCAGCCCATCGTATTGATTGCGAATGCTCTGGAAGTGTTCTTTATACGCTTTATCGAGCTGACCTCTGGAGAGCCAGTAGCTGAGCTTGCCTGTTCCCAGGGCGCGCGCGGCTACATAGAAATCGTTATTCAGTTTGTTGATGCGATCGGAGATGTCCCGGGATTCTCGAGCTCTTGTCGCTTCCGCTTCAGCCGCGCCTTGTAAATTAGTGAGCACGCAGACGAAAGAAATTTCGCTTATCAGAGGTACCGATAAGAGAAGCAAACCTTTGGCTGCCAACGAAAGCCGCAATTTCTCTCCTTTGCTTGCCAACGTCGTGCCTCACTATCGTTCGCTTAAGAACGCACCATTATTTTTTGCGCAGCCGATAACCAACCCGACGCACTGTTTCGATAATCGATTCGTCTTCGTTGTCGCTGTCGTCCAGTTTTTTTCGCAGTCGCTTTACTGAAGTACGCAGAGCATCTGATGTTGCCTCCGCTTCAAAACTCCACACTCGCTGAATCAATGCCTCATTGCTGAATATCTCGTCAGGATGACGCATCAAAAATTCCAGCAAGGAAAAATCCTTGGGAAGAAGATGGATGTCCTTTCCGTCTTTGTAGAGTTTGTGCTTGAGCGGATCCATTTCCAGATTGCCGACTTTGATTGTGTTGCTCACGGATTGTGTCGGTCGGCGAAGCAGCGCCCTAAGTCGTGCGGTCAGCTCGCGCATATGAAATGGCTTGGTTAGATAATCGTCAGCGCCGGTATCGAGTCCCTCTTCCTTTTCGTTTATCTCTTTCTTTCCGGTAAGCATCAACACGGGGGTGACACCATTGGCGGACCGGAACTCTTTCAAGATTTCTACCCCGGACATACCGGGCAAGTCCCAATCCAGAATGATCAGGTCAAAATGACCTTGAATGAGGAATTCATGACCGGAAAGTCCGTCGTAGGCCACTTCGTAGGTGAAGTGCTCCGACTTCAAATACTCGGTTACGACCTTGGCGAGGTCTTTGTCGTCTTCAACAAGGAGAATCTTCGGCATTTCAATCCCATCTATCCCAATGCAGGATACCCGATTGACGACCATTTGGGGAGGTCGGCCAGGCACCTGTTTGAAACTAAACGGGCAGCGCCTGAGCGCCGCCCGCAGTATTTTTCTTACAGGGCAATCCGCCCCCAATTTTTGAAATTACATCAATCCTTGCATTACTTCGTCGAGCACTTCTTTCGATGGTCTCAACTGTTCGTTCGGGATTTGGGTGATTGGAGTATCAACAACATGCATAATGTCGCTGAAGTTTTCCTTTTCTTCATTGATGTAGAGCAAGCCGGTGAGGAATTGTCTGTCTTCAGCGGCTTTAGCGATCGTTTCAACTGCGAGTGCTCTGTTGGTGGCATCGTAGTCGCGGTCGGTCTTTTTCAGGCGCAAGTGCGAGCCGTCATGCAATTCGATGTCGGTGACTGTGCCAGGTTCGTAATCGACCGTGATCTGCTCGAAGAATGGAATGTAGCCCAGCTCGTGCAGCGGGGTTTCCATTTCCTTGGCGTATTTGTAGCTCTTGGTCGAACCTTCGTGGTTGTTGAAAGTGACGCAGGGGCTGATCACGTCGAGGACGGCTGTTCCTTTGTGAGAAGCAGCAGCTTTGAGCAAAGCGACCAACTGTTTCGGGTCGCCGGCGAAGGAGCGACCTACGAATCCGCAGCCCAGCTCGATGGCCAGTCCGCAGAGGTCGATGGGCGGAAGCTCGTTCAAAACGCCGGTTTTGAGTTTGGAACCCAGGTCGGCAGTGGCCGAGAACTGTCCTTTGGTGAGACCGTATACGCCGTTGTTTTCTACAATGTAGATCATCGGCACATTGCGTCTGACCAGGTGGCAGAATTGTCCAAGACCA